>NZ_JBSSFD010000008.1:0-158268 GCF_054062295.1 Lysinibacillus sp. TE18511 | reverse complement strand
GGCTTCTCTTTCCGTCGCTCCAGTGATTTCATCCGTCGGTTCGACTTTTCCTTCCGTCGGTTCGGACCTTCATTCCGTCGCTCTGGCTTCTATCCGTCGCTCTGGCTTCTATCCTTCGGTTCGGCTTCTCTTTCCGTCGGTTCGGACCTTCATTCCGTCGCTCTGGCTTCTATCCGTCGCTTCGGCTTCTCTTTCCGTCGCTCCAGTGATTTCATCCGTCGGTTCGACTTTTCCTTCCGTCGGTTCGGACCTTCATTCCGTCGCTCTGGCTTCTATCCTTCGCTTCGGCTTTTCTTTCCGTCGCTTCGGCTTTTCTTTCCGTCGCTTCGGCTTCTCTTTCCGTCGCTTCGGCTTCTCTTTCCGTCGGTTCGGACCTTCATTCCGTCGCTCTGGCTTCTATCCGTCGCTTCGGCTCTTCTTTCCGTCGCTTTGACTTTTCCTTCCGTCCCCTTTATTCGGACTGAAATAAAATTAAGCTTCTGCTTTTGGTAAAATCATTTCTAACTCATGGTGTGGACGTGGGATTACATGTACTGATAAAAGTTCTCCTACACGTTGTGCCGCCGCTGCTCCTGCATCAGTAGCTGCTTTTACTGCGCCTACATCACCACGAACTAATACTGTAACAATACCGCCACCAACATGCACTTTTCCTACTAAATTAACGCTAGCAGCTTTCACCATTGCATCTGCTGCTTCAATTGCTCCTACTAATCCTTTTGTTTCTACCATTCCTAATGCTGTACTCATTTGTCATTCCTCCAAATTATTTATTTAATGTTATTTGTTTTAATACTTGATCCACAATTTGCTGCACCATAGCTGTATCAATAGATGAATCTTGTTCCTTGATACTTTCTACAACTGGATTTGTTAAGAATTCTGGTTTTGGCACCTCTACATCTTTAATGCCATAAGCCATACGTTTAATATTTAATAAATGTCTCGCTGTAATGTTATCGGACGTAATATTGCCACCAAACGTGCCACATCCTAATGTGAAGGAAGGTGCTAATCCAGTAGTTCCACCAACAGCGCCAATAGAAGATAATGTGTTGACCACAATTCTGGACACTGGTAATTCAACTGAAAACTGCTCAGCTAAAGCCGCATTTTCTGTATGAATCGAGCATGTATGGCCGCGTCCACCAATGTTTAGTAAATCAATCATCACTTGTTTTGCCTCTGTGCTGTCCTCGACTGTGTATAATGCAAATATCGGTGACAATTTTTCAAGTGAAAATGGAATGTTTTTGCCAATCATTGTTTCCATCCCAACAAGTACTTTCGTATCTTCTGGCACGGTAATACCTACAGAATCCGCTAAGCATGCAGCTGATTTCCCTACAATTTGAGGATTTACTTTTCCTGGGATAGGAGAAATTAGCTTCTCCATCTTCACTTTCTCTTCATCACTCAAAAGATAAGCACCGTTTTTCTTTAACTCTGTTAAAACTTGTTGAGCAATGACTTTATCTACAATAATGGATTGTTCCGTTGCACAAATTGTGCCATTATCAAAAGATTTACTTTGTACAAGCTGACGAGCAGCCTTAGAAATATTAGCTGATTTTTCAATGTAAGCCGGAACATTTCCTGGTCCTACACCATAAGCAGGTTTACCTGAACTATAGGCTGCTTTCACTAGCGCACCGCCACCAGTCGCTAAAATTAAATGAATATCTGGGTGCTTCATTAGTTGCTGTGTAGCCTCCATAGAAGACATCGTTAAACAGTGTAGCAATCCTTCTGGTGCTCCTGCTTTTTCTGCAGCAACTCTACAAATCTCTAAAGCTTCCTTTGTACAGTCGACTGCATAAGGATGTGGGCTTAATACTAGAGCATTTCTAGTTTTCAATGAAATAAGTGTTTTAAAGATTGCTGTTGATGTTGGATTTGTCGTTGGGACAATGCCCGCGACCACGCCAAACGGACTAGCGATCTCTGTAACTTTTTTCATGCGATCGAAACCAACGACACCAACTGTCTTTAATTCTTTTATATCTTCGTAGACATCTCGAGAGGCTACCTCATTTTTCATTTTTTTATGATTAGGTATACCCATCCCTGTTTCCTGAACGGCCATATTTGCCAAACGTTCTGCTTCTTTAAATGCGGCATCAGCAACAGCTTTGACGATACTATCTACTTGCTGCTGTGAATACTGCATGTAAGCAGCCTGTGCAAGATTGGCACGTCTCACGGCGTCTCTCATTTCTTGAATTGCTAATAAATCTTTATCTAATGTGGCCATAAAGCCCCTCCTTTCTATACAACTGGATTTCTCGCTAAATTCTCAATAGCTTCTCTAAAAGCATCTGCTGCAGCTTGGCAGGAAGATTGGCTACCACTTAATAAACCGCCACCGTAATTGGTTTCAGATGGTGGACCAAAGAAAACCTTTAGCTCTACATCTGCCGCCTTTAATGCAGCATCTAAACCAACGACAGCCTCAAGTGGTGGTGCTATTAAATAAGCAAGAGCAGTTCCAGCCTTAACATTCGCCAACTCTGCCAGATACGTACCACAGCTTGCTACAGTATGTGCAAAGAGAGCGTGGTTTTCATTTTGAAGAATAGCTTCAAAATACGCATCAAACTGAATTTTCTGTTGAATCGCATCTAAACCACTTCGTATTTCATCAGGTGATCTACCAGCAATGATGCCAATGACCTCACCAGATAATGGCCCAGATGCATGTGCCGCTCCAGCATAAAAGCTTTTTGCGTAAACTACATCAACATCTGCTTTTTTCGTCGCTTCATCTAATGCTACATATCCAACGTCATCTATTGTGAGAGTTACGAGTCCAATGCTATTGTGATATGGCTTTAAATCTAATTGCTCTGCTAATTCACTATTTACTCTTGGAATAATTTGCATTGCCAAAATTTCAGCCATAATTTTTTGAGGATTCATTGTTGGGCCCCCTAACCTTCTTTTGCCACAAGACCTACTCCACTTGCCTTGTAATGCAATATTTTTTGAACGACTGTTCCTAAATAAGCACCTGCCTCTAACGGCGGGATACCACCTTTATGGATGTTCGAAACGACCATTCGATCAGCTTCCACTGTGCCTATCCTTGGTTGATAGCATATATAGGCACTCATTGACTCAGCTGATACAAGTCCAGGACGCTCACCGATTAAATACACGATGACCTCTGCTTGTAAAAGCTCGCCAATCTCATCCATGAGAGCAACACGCCCTTTATCAATATAGAAAGTAGTACCTATTTCAATCTTTAAATTGCTAAGACTTTGCTGTAACGCTAAATAAACGTCTTGCACATTCTCTTCAATCGCACTAGCACTTAATCCGTTAGAAATAATGATTTGCACTTTAGGATTTTTTTGGCATTTCGATTGAATAAGAGCCTTTGAATCATCTGATAAGCGACGGCCTAAATCCGGTCTGGTAATGTATTCTTCCTTATCTGTCACTTTAGTTGTTACTTGAAAGACGTTAAGCTTTTGTAATAGCCCTTCTGTCACTTCTCCATATACTGCATCTACTGCCGCTGCATGATCGAGTCGGAACTTTAGCCAAGTTTTAGTTTTAGGCCTTGTCCCAGCTCTTCCAACACCTATTCTTGCTGGTGTATGCTTTTTAGCAGCTTGAACACTTTCAGACACTTCGTCCTCTTCAAATTTAAATTCTGTGATAGGTACTGAAGTATAAGCCGATTCATCATTACTTGCGCTGTAATATGATTGTTCATGATTACTTGATTCAGTATGATAAAGCTTAATTAATGGTTCATTTGATTGTTCAATTGTGCTCGGGGTTACTACTTCATCAGCATAATTAGCATTAGCTACCGTATTGTGAAACTTAATAAGTGTTTCCTTTTGGTTTTCTGTTGGGACAGCTGTGTCATGATAGGATTTGTCTGACCCATTATTGCCCATCTTTTCCATAACTAACTGTGTGATCATCGAAACTAGTTGTTCATTCAATGGATTCACCTACCTTTCAAATATCGATAAATCGCCAGCTCTTGCAGATAGACGACCATTTTCATAAATGCCCATTTTTTCTAACCATACTAGATATTCAGGAGCTGGTTTTTTACCAAACGTTTGAAGTAATGTTGCGACATCATGGAAGCTCATTGACTGATAGTTCAGCATGATATCGTCGCCCATAGCTGCAGCGATAATAAAGTTGACACCCGCTGCTGTTAGCAAAACACTTAAATCTTCAATATCATTTTGGTCTGCCTTAATATGGTTTGTGTAACAAATATCCACGCCCATTGGGAGACCGTGCATTTTACCCATGAAATGATCTTCAAGGCCAGCACGTATTACCTGTTTGTTATTGTATAAATACTCAGGTCCAATAAAGCCAACAACGGTGTTCACGATATACGGGTTAAAATGTCTAGCAAATCCGTAATTGCGCGATTCGAGTGTTACTTGGTCAATACCCATATGTGCCTCAGCAGATAGCTCCGAACCTTGTCCTGTTTCAAAGTAGAATAAGTTCGGGCCTGTTCCTGTTCCATGCTTTTTCACAAGCTCCTCTGCTTCTCTTATTAGGTCAGCAGAAATACCAAACGAGCGATTAGCAATTTCCGTTCCAGCAATACTTTGGAAAATCATATCGGCTGGTGCACCTTGTTTAATAGCCTTCATCTGTGTTGTAATATGTGCTAACACACAGTTTTGTGTAGGAATCGACCAATCATTGATAAACTCCTTTGTCGCATGCAATACTTTTTTCACACTTTCAACGGAATCATCTACTGGATTAATACCAATAACTGCATCACCAATACCATAGGACAATCCTTCTTTTAACGAGGCAATAATCCCGTCAATATTGTCTGTAGGATGATTCGGCTGCAATCTTGAGGAAAGAGTACCCTTTTGTCCAATCGTAATATTGCAAGTTGACAGTATTTCAACTTTATTAGCAGCATGTACGAGATCTAAGTTGGACATAAGCTTTGTAACTGCCGCAATAATTTCTGAATTCATGCCCTTGCTTAACCGTTTTAATTCCCGGTCGCCTGTTTCATTGGATAAAATATATTCTCTTAGCTGCTCGATACTCCAGTTTTTTATTTCTCCATAAATTTGCTCATTAATATCACCTTCAATAATGCGTGACACTTCATCATTTTCTTGAGGAACTAATGGATTTTCTCTTATATCTTTCACTAACAGCTCGCTTAAAACAGCCTTTGCTGCAATTCGCTGCTGTACAGATTCAGCAGCAATGCCAGCTAGCTGATCACCTGATTTTTCTTCATTGGCTTTGGCCATTACATCTTTTAATGAATTAAAATTATATTTTTCTCCACCAAATATCACCGATAATTTCACATTCATCCTCCTTACTTTGAGTGGAAAGCAAGTGTTTTTACAACGACTGGGACTACACCAGATGGTAGTACTTCCCCAATGTCAATATAATCACCCGTTTCTACTTTGATTTGATCGATGCAAATAATGTGAACAGTTGGATTCAGTGCTTGAATCGTTTGTCCAATAACCTTTGCATAATCTGATTGAATGACTATGATAATTGGTATTTCCTTGGAGCTTCTCGTCGCTAAGTGCTGCAAAATGGCCTTACTTAATGTGTGGACATCTTGAAAACTTAAATATGGTAACTGACTAAAATAGAGTGCAAATGGAGAGCGATTCTCTTGTGTAGAAAATAAAGCATCGGCTCGTTCTACAGCTGTCTTTATCGTATAGTCGAACTTATTTTTGTCCGTGTCCATATAGCAATTGAAAACAGGCACATTTTTTAAAGGTAATACATCCGCATCTACCTGGATTGTTGCACCACTAATTTCAGTTATTTGGGTACCTGCACCCGTCACTGTTGCCCGGGCTGTTTCCTCTGGCTTTAGCCATAAAAAGGATTGCAATTGCTCGTGCTGTAAAAGGTTTTTTGCTAATCTTTCGCCGATATCATCATACTGGCGTTTTGTGCAATCCTTTTCATAAATACAGGCTGCTACTCCACCAGAAAAGACGACTGCTTCAACTGGTTTATCCCAAATTGGCAAATGCCCTAACAATAATGGATGCTCTTCATCTGTTAATTGTCCACTTAGCGTCATCGCTAATGTAGCCGCCATTTCTTGGATAAGTTGTGTGACACGAGCATCCTCTGCTGTATCACCAACTTTTAATGGATTTGACCATTTTTCCATAAGTTTCATAATTGGTGGTGAAATCGATTGAACAATTCCGTTATGAAATTCTATTAGTCTTCCACCAACATGCAATGTGCAAGTACCAATAACTTCACCGAACTGCATGACCGCAATATTTGCTGTTCCACCGCCGATATCGATATTGGCAATTACTTTGGCAGTATTTTTAGACTGTTGTAAGGTACCTGCACCCTTTGCGGCAATGATGCCTTCCAAATCGGGACCAGCAGTGGCCACTAAAAAGTGTCCGGCTGTATCTGCAATCGCATGAACAACCTCGCTGGCATTTTCCTTTGTTGCAGATTCACCTGTAATAATAATGGCACCCGTTGATATGTCTGCTGGTGCAATTTGGGCTAATTGGTATTGCTGAAAAATAAATTGTTCAATTTTTTCCATATCGATTATTTCTTTATTGATAAACGGTGTTTTAATAATAGGACTTTGATGTAGTACCGTTTTTTCAATAATTTCTATCCGCGGCACATGTGTTACACCAGCAACATTTTTCAACAGAAAACTACTCACAACCATTTTTGTTGTACTTGTACCAATATCAATGCCTGCACTATAAATTTTTTCTGTCTTCAATTTACTCCTCCCTCTCGCCACTAATGGCTATACATGAGATAAGGACTATCACGATCCATCACAAATTGACGAATTTCTTCTTCAGACTTGAGCTGAATAAGTGGCGCAATAAACTCAATACCAAGCTTTTGCCACGAAGAGGTTTTCACAATAGGACCATGTGTCATGACATTTTGTAATAATGCTGTTGCTCTTTCTACATCTGCAAGAGGTGCATCAATTTTTGTAATGACACCAATTTGAATTTTCGGAATTCCTAAGCTAAATTGCGGAGGAAAAACACTCTTTGCTGACGTGGCATCCTGCAAATAAATCACATGTGTCACTTCAAGCGATGTTGCCATAATGTTTCTGTAATACATCGGATTTTCTATATATTCTCCAGGTGTATCAACAATCCAGTCATCATAAACGAGCGCTTGTGTTTTATTGGCTTGTCCATCTTTCCCCAATAACGCATTCATCAGTGTCGACTTCCCTGCTTGCACACCACCTATGATCATTACTCGATTTTTCATACGGCACATCCTATGACTTAGTTATTTTTGATGGCGTATAGCCTAGCATCTCTGATAAAAAACGATTAATTTCTAACATCGCCATTTCAACCTCTGACACACTGCCAACAATAACGAGACTGCCAGTAAAGCGATCTAAAAATCCTAGTCTTACATTGGCTGCCTTTGTTGCTAAATCTCCTGCGATAATAACTGTTTCACTCGGTGTACATGTCATGATGCCAAGTGCACCCGCTTCTTGAATGCCTAGCTTTTGAAACATATCAGGGTCAGGATTTGCTATTATATGGCTCAATGTTAGTTGCTTACCGGGCACAAACTCCTGAATAAACCGTTTCTTCTCTTCACTCACACGTCATCACCTCTTTTAGGTTTATTTAATTAAGACTTTTGATCGGTTAGATATTCACCTTCTTTTATAATGCCTGCCTCGCGATCCTCTTGTTCTAGCCTTAAGGCTGTTGGAACAGATAACTTATAGGCTAAAATAATAGCAATCACACCAGCTAAAAACTTACCAGCAATAACAGGTAAAATAATTGTCGGCTGGAAGTTCGCCGTAAACGATAAATGATCTCCTAGAAGGAATGCTGAACAAACACCAAAGGCGATGTTAATAACTTTATCTTTCGGTGGCATATGTCGAACGAGTGTAAACATGGCCAAAATATTAGCAATTGTCGCTAAAAGACCTGCGCTTCCTACTGACGATAAGCCTAATTTTTTACCTACTGCTTCTAGAGGTTTCGATGCATATTTTCTTATCAAATACACCATTGGGAATGCACCCGCTAGCATAATACCGATATATCCAGCCGTTTCTAATGCACGGAATTGATCGACTTTATCTGCCATGATTGGATCAAAGCCCCATGCACCAAAGACCTTTGTAAAAATACCTGTGAAAATTTCTACAATCGAGAACACTAGCACAAGCTTGATAGCAGCATCCATCACACGTCCAAAAATCATGAAGCCTTTGATCATGCCATTTGGAATTAGCTTGAGACCTAACGCAATTAACACTACGAAAATAAATAAAGGCAATAAATTAATTAATATTTGTAAAACTGAAATGGCAAAAACATATGTTGGTTCCGCTGTTGTACTAATCACTTCACGAACCTCTGTATTAAACGTCACAATCATGATGGAAGAAATAAATGCTCCAATCGGAATTGTTAAAACACCCGCCATAATACCTAAAGCCATATATTTATGATCACGCTTATCTAACATGGCAAGACCCATTGGAATAGAGAAGACGATTGTTGCACCAGACATAAATCCGACAACTAGAGCCATGACCCATCCTTCATAGGACTCTTTTAACGCATTTGCTAATTGATATCCTCCCATGTCCGAAGCCAAAATTGCCGTTGCTGCAATGGCAGGATCAGCACCAATCAACTCAAAAATTGGACTAATAAAATGACTTATAAACCACGTTAAGTAAGGTATAGCTGCCATGATCCCTGCAGCAGGTACAAAAATATGTCCAACCGTATGAATACCATTCATAAACTCTTTACCGATACCATACTCAGCATCCCGAATTGCTCCGATTGCCCCTAAAACTGCACAAATCATAATAATATAAACGATTACCGTTCCTATCATTGCCATCCTACTCACCACCCCTTTATTTTTTATCTTTCTATATGAAAAAAGACGCATTAAAGAGAAAATCTCTTTAAAGCGTCTTTGCTTCAACTATTTACTTGTAAAGTATTGATAATGCGCCTTGCGATAAGCACCATTTCCTGTTGAGTCTGCATACTCTCACTTCGAATTTTTTTATAAGCTTCGTCCTCACTAAGATTCTCTGACTGCATCAGCAAACCTTTTGCGCGTTCGATTATTTTTCGCTTTTCTAATTCTGTTTGTTTATGCAGCAAATCCCCGTTAAGACGGTTGAACTTATCAATTTGATGAAAAGCTACTTCCAACGCTGGAAGGACATTTTTCTCGGAAAACGGTTTCATAACATAGCCTAAAATATTGTCCTGTTTCATGTATAGTAACAATTCTTTTTCACTATAAGCTGAAATAAATAGTACCGGTATACCGACCTGTTGTTCGATAATTTTACTTGCCTTTAAACCATCCAGCTTCGGCATTTTAATATCCATTAAGATTAACTGAGGCTTATGTGTAAAAGCCAATTCAATTGCTGATTCTCCATTATTCGCTTGTGCTACCACTTCGTAGCCATTATCTTCTAGCATTAACTTCAAATCCATCGCAATTAGTGACTCATCTTCGACAATCATAACTTTCCTAGTCATTTAGGATAAATACCTCCTCACTTACAGGAAACTGAATTTGAGTATGTGTACCTTTTTCACTAGGGATAATTGTAAATGTGCCAGCTAAATCATATTCAACAAGCCTTGTAATAATCTCCATTCCAAATGATGCCTTCACCTCTTGCATTCCAACGCCGTTGTCAGAAATATGAAGTGAAATAGTGGAAGCATCCTGCTGAAATTGTATATCGATTGTTCCCTCCTCACGACCAGTAAAAGCATATTTCAATGCATTTTGCAGTAGCTCACAAATGATTAACGCGAGCGACACAGCTTTTTTAGCATGACAAAATAGTTGTACATTATCGTGAAGAAAGGTTAAGTGAATAGCTGGCGTGTTGGATGTCCCAACCATTTTATGTCCAATCTTTTTAGACAAAGCGATAACGTCTACTTTCTCTTCAGCGTTATCCTCATTTTCTAAAATAAGTTCATAGACAGATGAAATACTATATATTCGATTTAATGCTTCTTGAAAAGCACTTGCATTCGAAGCTGACAAATCATTTCGCATTTGCAAACGTAATAAGCTTGTAACTGTCTGTAAATTATTTTTCACACGGTGGTGAATTTCTCTTATTGCAAAAGTTTTCATCATTAGTTCATTTTCTTTTAGCTTAAGCTCTGTAAGATCATGAATCATGAGAAGTGTTACTTTATCGTTTTGATCACGAATAGGTATTTTCTTTACAATAAAGGATTTACGATCAATCGTAATTTCTAAGAAAAAGACATCATCGCCCTTATCATAGACTTCCTGTAAAAAAGGTAAAATCTTATTCAATGGAACGTTGTCAAAACATTCTAGCCCTGATAGCTCTGATATAAATCGGTAACCTGCAGGATTGCTATAGATGACTTTGTTTTCATGATTTGTGAGAATAATTGATTCTACTAACAAATCAGAAACGACTGGAATCGGTTGAGAATTGTGCTCTACACTATGCTCAATTAACGCAAATGGCATATTCCGAAAATCATCTTTAGATGTTGTTTGCATCTCTACCTTTTTTTCCTGTATTAACACTGCAATGACCTGTTGTTGATCATTAAGGAGAGGGATAACGTTTTGTTCAACAGTTATTCCTTCCTGTGTGATTGCTCTAGTAATTGACGATTTTTCTTTATGTTTAAAAGAAGCAAATACTGCTGGTTCAAAGCTTTCAAATACAAATTTGCCAATTACGGATTTTTCGTATAAGCTCTTTTCTTTTTTTGGGAATGCCTCTGCCACAACAATTGCATGCGGTAAGTTTTCCATCATACAATCTATGAACATATAACAATCTGTCAACTCAGCATAATATGTTAGTGTAGCTTCTATTTCTATTAACTTTTCTATATCTGTTGTAGATAAGTTCGTAAATTTTCTACACAATGATTGAATGTTCGACAGGTTCAAACCCCCTATCACCGAATAATCAGAATCGAATTATTCTTAAAATTTCTTGTCATCATTATAAACCTTTTGTAAAATCATTTTCAATATAAAAAATAATTTATTTTAATAATTTTCGTTGCATTACAAAGAACTATATAGCTTAAAAGAGAAATATTCAACACTTTTTTCAAGCTCATCTACATTTTACGACAAAATTATTATTTCAATATAATCAAAAAGCGAGTTTGCAATGAATGCAAACTCGCTTTTTATTACTTAATTTCTGGTGTGACAGCTAATATATTTTCAAATGTTTCACGTTGTTTTGCTTCTTCTTCATTTAACAAGATATGAATATCTCCATGGTCGTTTGAAGTACGAATTAATCGCCCCATTCCTTGCTGCAAACGAAGCTGCATAAATGGTAATTCAACTTCTTCATATGGATTTTCTGCAAACGTACGTTTCGCATCAAATAATGGATCATGTGGTGGGAAAGGTAAATCGTATATTATAACACGTGTTAATGCCTCCTCAGGCAAATCAAGACCTTCCCATAAATGATAGGAACATAATGTTTTGACTGTGCCTTCTTGGAAATCACGAACGATTCCTGATAGTTCACGGTCCCCCTCAAATGCTACATACATTCGCTCCATAAGAGGTAACTCCGCTTTGAAATCTAACATTGCTTGTTTGGATTTAAATAAAATTAACGTTTTTTCACCATCACGTAATAGCTGTTGAACACGCGAAGTTTTGTCCTTTTGAGATAGCTCATGTAAATAAATTCGCATAACTTCTTCATAATCGAATGGCGATGGAACAGAAAACGATTGATAATTACGAATTCCTAAACTATAGGCAATGTATGAAAAATCTTTATTAACGGATAAAGTCGCTGAAGAAAATACAATCGGAAGCTTTTTAGAGAATAATTTTTCTGCTAAAACTTCTGTGATGAGACGAGGCATAATGACAAGCGTTTCTTCCCCATCCGTTTCCTCTAACCAATCTACAGCATCCCCTTGTGCTATGAAAATACGTAAAGATGCTTCGTATTGTTCTAAATACTCTTCCGCCATATTCAATTCATACTCTGGAATCATATACATTTCAGATTCAAAAACCAATTCTTCAAGTAATGTTTCCACATCATCAATAAGCTGTTTACCGTATTTTAACAGCGCATTCGATTTATTAATACGTTTACGTTCTTCTTTAGAAACTACTAAATCATCTCGCAGCTGGTCAAAAAATAGCTCATGATCATCTTGTAATTTTTCCATCGCATATAGTGTACGTTCTCGTACCCCATCCACCATTAAACGTTCTAAAAGTCTAACAATTGTTGTCGCCTGTACTTTATACGTCATTGCTTTTTGTGCAGCATATTCTAATAAATGCCCTTCATCTAGCACCATCATTGATACTTCAGGCAATAGAGCTAATTGCCCTTCACGCTCACGAGACTCCTTTGTAGCTAAATGCTCCATTAAAAAGTCTTGCGAACAAATGATCAAGTCCGTCGATTTACGATAATGTGCACGGTGTAGCGTTTGCCCACATCGATTACGTAGATCACATACTGAACACTGCATAATCGAGTTATAGTTTACTTTTTGCCAATCTTCATCACTGACAGTTGGATAATTGCTGCGTTCACCATAAGGTTGTATCGCAATCATTGAACCCTGTGCATATACGCCATCAGGTATAGAAAACGCAATATCATCGATCCATTCATCAGTTTCTACTTTCTCTGCTTCCTCAAAGCGCTTTAAGCACAGATACTGATCTCTTGACTTTGCTAAGCGGACATCAATTTCAAGACCTAATGTTTTCTGTAATTTATAAATATCGCCGCCCTCTTTTACTAGCTGATCGATTAAGGTTTCATCAGCACATGCAATAAGAGCCGGTTTACCAGTATAGCGTGCATAGGATACAGCTGGTAGTAAGTAAGCAATTGTTTTCCCAGTCCCTACCCCTGCCTCTGCAAAAAGCACGTTTTTCTCTTTTAGGGCCTGCTCTATTTGATAGGCCATAAAAATTTGCTCGTCACGACATTCAAAGCCCTTTTCAGGTAATTCATCGTAAAGGACGTCCCCCATCCAGTCACCTAATGACTCAAAAAATGAGCGATCCTTTGATAATACAAATGGTAAAGATTTACGCAATTGACGTTCCCCCTCTAACTATCTGGTCCTATTATACGCGACGAAACGGAAGATAAGAAAAAATCTTATCTTCCGTTATCCTTCGTTAATCTCTTTTAGACTTTTGTCCCCAGTATTGGTAATAATTCGTTTCGATAAAACCATTAAATAATTTTCGTTTCTTCGTCGTTTGACGGCCATACAATTCTTCAAAGTTTTTCATTGAGGACAGCATGTACACAGACCAAGTCGGATAGTTTTTCATGACTTTACCTAAATCACGAATCACTTGTTCTACGACTTCAACATCGCCAATACGTTCACCGTATGGTGGATTGCCGACCATGACACCATCTGTAAGCTGTGTCGTGAAATCACGTGCTTGCATTTGCTTGAACGTAATTATATCACCAAATCCAGCTTCTATTGCATTTTCTTGGGCAATACTTACCATTCGATGGTCAATATCAGACCCGATAATTTCCAGAGGTTGATCATAGTTCGCTAAGCTATCTGCTTCATCTCGTACTGCATCCCAAATTTTTGCCTTCATCCATGGCCAATCTTCTGAAATAAATTCACGGTTATAGCCTGGTGCAATATTTTGTCCAAGCATCGCTGCTTCTAATGTAATTGTTCCTGAACCACAGAATGGGTCAACGAACGGTCGATTCGGATTCCACTTTGAAATTTGTACAAGTGCCGCAGCTAATGTTTCTTTTAATGGTGCTTCACCCTGTGCTTGACGATAACCACGTTTATGCAAGCCTGCACCTGATGTATCAATGGTAAGTGTAGCCACATCTTTTAAAATTGAAACTTCAATCTTGTAGGTTGCACCAGATTCGTCCAAAAATCCTAAACGTTTATAATGCTGTTTCATGCGCTCTACAATTGCTTTTTTAGTAATTGCCTGGCAATCTGGTACACTAAATAATTTAGATTTGACAGACTTCCCTGATACCGGAAAAGCTGCATCAACTGGTAAGTATTTTTCCCAAGGTAGAGCTTTTACACTTTCAAACAACTGTTCAAAAGATTTGGCAGGAAACTGTCCTACAACAATTTTTACACGATCTGCTACACGTAACCATAAGTTTGTTCGTGCAATGGCCGTTTCATCACCTTCAAAATACACTTTGCCATTATCGACTGTTGTTTCATAGCCGAGTGCTTTTACCTCTTGTGCCACAATCGACTCTAAACCCATTGCCGCAGTTGCTACTAATTTATAGTTTGCCATACTCTAATTCCTTCCTTGATGCTCAATTTTCCAATACTCCATAAACTCAATGAGTTCGTGAAGCGGTAATGGTTTGCTGTAATAATAACCTTGGATTATATCACAGTTCATTTTACGTAGTATATCCACTTGTTGTGCATGTTCTACACCTTCAGCAACAACTTTCATTTTTAAACGATGCGACATTTGGATAATTGCATCCACTACTGCCTGTTTTTCATCGAGTGAGCCAATATGCTGAATAAAGCTTCGATCGATTTTTAAACAATCCAGTGGGAAGCGAACTAAATAACTAAGAGACGAATAGCCTGTCCCAAAATCGTCAATAGAAATTTTAAAGCCCATCTTTTTGAGTCTCACGAGCTTGCTAACCGTTTCATTTGCACTGTTCATCACAGTACGTTCTGTAACTTCTATTTCAAAATTGTTCGCAGGTGTGTTATAGCGCTCTAATATCGATTGAATAGATTCTAAAAAGTTTTGTTGCTTAAAGTGAATGCTAGAAATATTAATGGCAACTGGAATCTTGTAACCACATTGACGCATCTCAATAACTGCCTCGCAAGCTTTTTCTATAATCACTTCGCTTAATGGAATAATTAATCCTGTTTCCTCTGCATATGGGATAAATTCTACTGGAGAAACAAACCCTAGCCTTTCACTATTCCAACGAACAAGTGCCTCTACGCCTTGAATCTCTTCATTTTCCACAGAGATTTTAGGTTGGAAATGCAGCTCAAATTCCCGATTTTCTATTGCTCTCCGTAGTTCTGAATCTAATAATAAAACACGTTGAGAGTCAGTTTTCAATTCATCAAAATAAAACGCATAGCCGTTAAGGTCATTCTTTTTGGAATAAGTCATTGCCTTGTCAGCACAACGAATCAATTGCTCCGTTGATTCTCCATCTGCTGGATACATGCTGACACCAACACTCGTAGAAATAAAAATATCCTGACCATTAATATCTAAAGGCTGTTCAATAGTCCCAATGATTAGTTCAGCAAAGTTTGCGGCTTCTTTGTCATTTTTCACGTTTGTTAACGTAATAATAAACTCATCTCCGCCATTCCTTGCAATAATATCTTTATTTTTCAACAATGTTTTTAAGCGCTTTGCCACTTCTACTAGAATGGTATCTCCAACTGCATGTCCCAACGTATCATTAATTTGCTTAAATCGATCTAAATCTAAAAAATAGACTGCATGCTGTACTGAATGAGAAATAGTAGAAGTCGATTCTAATAGACTATTCATTCTTTCAATATAAGCAAAGCGATTTGATACATCCGTTAATGAGTCAGTTAATAAACGCTTTTCCCGTTCATTTTCTACTATTTTTCTTTCAGACAAATCAGAGAAAATACCACAGTAATTAGTAATTTCTCCCTCATCATTGGCTATACCGACAATCGTTAACCATTCGGGATATAAGTCTCCGGTTTTACGACGATTCCATATTTCTCCTTGCCAAATGCCTTTTTGTCGTATCTCTTGCCACATATCTAAATAAAATTGCAATTCATGTACACCAGACTGTAAAACCGCTGGCGATTTGCCAATCACTTCATCACGCTTATAGCCAGTTACAAATTCAAAAGCAGGATTGACCATTTCTATTTTTTTATTTTTATTCGTAATCATGATGCCTTCAGATACATTTTCGAAGATTTTCGTTATTAAGGCAGTAGGATATTTGGAAATCGAATTTAGCCTTTCCAGACTATTCCGTTCGTTCACTCCGTTCATGTTTCCGCTCCATCCTATCTCTCTTTACTACCCTCATTTTTTAGATAAGCGCATTTGCGCCTGTCTACTCGTAAGTAGACAAATATGTACATCGTTGCGATATCCGTTTTTTAGATGTTTATGTATCAATTATGCCTCGGCATAAAAAAATAACTTTAATCCGCATTTATCTCTCCATCTATGAAGGTGGGAGACTTCTGTACCTATCGCTTCGCTTTCGGTACAAAAAAACTTTGCTGAAAGAAGTTAAAATCGTAGCGACAGAGGCATGAACAACAGTGTATTGCCTTATTTTCAAACGTATATCGCGCATGTCTAAACATGATTGACAAGTAACTTTTTCTTACTGAATTCAAAAGAAAAGCTCTCCACCAAATTGGAGAGCGCTTGTTATTTCATAGATAAGCATCAAAAAATTCCATAAGCCATGTTTTGTTCCCGAGTACTCAATCAGCTTGCGCCTCGTACGACCGGGTAGTAATCATCTATCTACAGAGCGAACTCTGTCCCTCTATCCGTTCAATTCCTTCTAGAGAGTGCCCCTACCATAATTTGGGTTTCTCACTCGTGGGGTTTACCTCGTTCCACCTTGCATGTTTCCAAGCAAGCTACGTCACTGTGGCACTTTCAGGAAGTTTCAACCATATCATTAAGACTTAGGTTTTCCTTCCGCCGTCAGCCATTACAGCTGCCTTACCTTATTTTTTCAGTAAGCACGAACACTACGGTCATCTCAGAACCGTGCGAGCATGGACTTTCCTCTACGACGTCTAGCGCCGCAGCGATTACTCGAATTTCATGATGATACGAAGTATTATACTAGAGTTTTATGATAAATACAATATACTTGATAAAAAATTATTCGTATAACTTACTACCAAATACGTGTTTTTCTAAATTCGAAAGACGTTTTAAAATATCAAAGTTTGTCGTACCAGATGTTGCAGCTGCGACAGGTTGTCTCTTAGGTGTATTATCAACTTCTTCTTTTAACTGTTTATTTTCTTCACGTAGTTGGGCCACTACTTTTTCGAACGTTTCATAGTCTTGAATAATTTCATCAAGAAATGAATCGACTTCTTCTACATTGTAGCCTTTAAAGTTTTTCTTAAATTCCTTTTCAAGGATCATTTTTGACGTTAATTTTATGTCCATTTACATCGCCCTTCCTCACACTACATACACGATTTTATTATAGCACACTTCATCACATTATATCGTCTGAAACTATCAAATGTAAGGCTAAACTTGTCGTTTCTTGCACTTACCCGGGAAATTATTTCTTATTTCCTAATCTGTGCAACCTCTTTTCCCAAGAAATTTCCCATTTCTGCTTTTGTTCCACCCTCCATTGCTCATTTTTTTTTATTAATTGTATGCCTTCTTGCGTATAATAAAGGGCCTGCTCATAATCTTTTATTTGATGTTCATATAACATGGCTAACTGTTCTAATACATGTAATTTTTTTCGTGGATCAACAAAATGTAGAGAAGCCACAAAAGCATCGATTGCTTCACTAAATTTTTTATTTTTTTTATGTTGTATTGCTAAATAATATTGAGCATTCCCTGCTTCAAGTTCATTAAATTGAGCCGTAACCTTTTCTAAAACCTTTACGCTCTGTGAACTTTCCTTTAAATCAGCATACCATTTACCGATATTCGTGAACGTTTTTGCAGATTCTTCACTTGTCTCTTCAAACAGCAACTTCGTCGAATGTATATAAAGCGTTATCAATGAAAGTAAATCCCATTCATTGTGAAGAAGAACTTTTATAAGTGCATCTGGAACACCACTTTTGATTGCATCTAAATAAATAATAGGTGCAAGATAGCCAGGAATATCTCCAATGCGGGAAAAGCCTAGCTTCTCTTCTTCCACAGATTTTAATTTCATTCGTTCCATATCATTTTTCCATAAACGCTTTGAACTATGCAACAAATCGATATGTCTCTGTGTTCGTAATTTAGGTAATTCTTTTTGGTGGAGTGTCCAACGTGTTTCAAGTTGCGGCCAGTCAAAGCTTTTTCCATTGTAGGTAATAATCGTTGCTGTTTTTTGCCAAAGCATTGATGCAAAAAGTAACGCTGCCTCATGAGCAGGATCAGCAAGAATATATTGCGTTAAAATAAAACTTTCTTCTTCCTCTGATACTTCTAGAAAACCTAGAAGAAAAATTTGCGTGCCTACACCCTTTAAACCAGTTGTTTCCGTATCAAAAAATAAAACCTTTTCATTCATTTCCAGCGCATATGGATGTTCAAACTTTGCCTCTTGCCATTTTTCTAATGCATCAAAAAATGACTGCAACTTATAATGACCATGCTGATAACTAAATGGATAATGCACCTGTCGTTTAAAAAAAATACCGAACTCATTTTCTACAACTGTCAGTCCGGCTTTTTCCCACCGCTCAGTATAACTTGGAGCAGCAGGCTTTTGATAAGCTGGTTTATCCTCTTTTTTTATAGTAGTTGTGGTTTTTTTACCGAGCATTTTTTTCATTTGTAAAATTTTATTTTCGTAAGACATTTACTTCACTCATTTTCTGCCTGTAAAATTGTTCACTCATTTTCTGCCTGTAAAATTGCTAATACTTGTAGTACCTTTTTCTTCGCCTGCTGTAAACTATCTTGAGCCCCAATACAAGATGGACAACCCGACTCACAAGCACAGCTCGCTACATGGTGCTGTGTCCTCGATAATAGTTCATCCCATAATTCATAGACTTTTTCACTTAGCCCAATACCGCCGGGATACTTATCATAAACAAAAAACGTCGGTTGCTCATTATGAGTTGCCTTTACCTGCGGGACAACTGCTACATCGCTACTATCACATTGAATAAACAAAGGGATGAACGCATTCATCGCATATGCAGCTCCCGTCATCGCGTCCGTAAGCTCTGCCTCAGACCATTTTTCCGGGGCAGAGAATGATAGCCATGATGAACTTGTATGCATTTCATCAGGTGGTAGATAAATAGGACCAGAACCGATATTGTCATGCGTCCCGAAGCGTATTTTTTTAAATAACGTAGCTTGTGCGACTAAACCCACATCACCGAAGCTAATCATGCCACCCTTATAATCTCGACTCCGGTCTTCCTCTAACACTTTCATCTCAACTGCTAGATTTGCGTCCGTATAGTAATCGACATCTACTTCTCGTACAAACGCTTTCTTCTCGTCCCAATCAAGCTTTTCTACTTGAAATTGCGTGCCCTGATGTAAATAAATTGCCTCTTCATGTAATAATGTCATCGCACTGTGGCGATCCATTTCACCAATAACCTTTGTTTGTCCAGGGACAGTCATATCAATAATAACAACATTTTCTTGTGAAGCCGAACGAAGACTAATATCATGTGCTGGAAAACGGTCACTCATCCAATGCCACTTCTCACTTGTTTTAAAAACTACGCCTTCCTCCGCTAAATATTCAAGTAGTTCCTGAATCTCATATTCACCATACGTATCATGTGCGGAAAATGGTAGCTCAAACGCTGCACATTTCAAATGATCCATTAAAATCAACATATTTTCAGGATAAATACGCGCTTCCTCAGGTGCACTACCAAGTAAAAAAAGCGGATGGTTTACTACGTATTGATCAAGCGCTGCCGATTGCGCAACATAAATGATTAGCGCCTCGTCCTGACGACGACCAGCGCGACCTGCTTGTTGCCAGGCACTTGCGATATTTCCTGGGTAACCTGTCATGATACATGCTTGTAATTGACCAATATCCACACCCAATTCAAGCGCATTTGTACTAACTACCGTTTGAATAGTACCGTCACGAAGCCCTCTTTCAATGACACGTCGTTCAGAAGGCAAATAACCACCTCGATAACCGCGCACCGATTCATCTAAAAGCTTATTGCGTGTAAGTTCCTTCAAATACGTCACAATCATTTCTACCCGTACACGACTTTTAGCAAAAATAATGGTTTGAATACCTGCTGTATATAATCTTTTCGCGAGATCGCTCACCTCTAAAACAGCGCTTCGACGCACGCCAAATGTTTTATGGACGATGGGTGGGTTATAAAAAAGAAATGTCTTTTTCCCAACTGGCGCTCCGGAATCGCTAATTAAGGCATGGCTTTCATTCGTTAAAGTCTCAGCCAATTCTTTAGGATTTTTAATGGTTGCTGACGTACAAATGAAAATCGGGTTGCTGCCATAAAATTCACAAATACGCTTTAACCTTCGAATAACATGCGCAACATGTGAACCAAACACACCTTTATATGTATGCAACTCATCAATGACGATATACTGCAAATTTTCGAATAGTGATACCCATTTCGTATGATGAGGCAAAATCCCTGAATGGAGCATATCAGGGTTTGTCATTACAATATGCCCTGCCTTACGAACCTTCTGACGAATACCAGGCGCAGTATCCCCATCATACGTATAGCTTAAAATTTCCTCACCACTTTGTTCGATTAGTTCATTTAAATCATTTTTTTGATCCTGCGCTAAAGCTTTCGTTGGAAACAAATAAATAGCCCGTGCATTTTTATCTTCTACTATTTTTTGAAGTACCGGTAAATGATAGCAATACGATTTCCCAGATGCTGTTGGTGTAACGGCTGTAAAGGAAACACCCTCCATTGCGTAATCAAATGCCTGACGTTGATGCGTATACAATTGTTCTATCCCTCTTGCTTGAAGAGCCTTTACTAGTGAAGGATGTAAATTTTCCGGGAAAGGTGCATATTTAGCTTCACGCCCCTCAAGCGTTTGCCAATGTAAAATACGTTCCTTCAATTCCTCATCGTATCTCCACTCATTTAACAATTCGCTAATCGTCCTTTTTTTAGATAACATCCATTTATACCTCCTTCACTAACCCATCAAAAATCTTCAATGTATAAGAGGTTGAATGAATCGCATCTAAAAAACGTTTTTTACTTGTTTCTTTATAAAAAGATTGCACAACAAATTGCTCCATCGATTCCACCACTGAAGCAGTTTGTTGTGTATGCATATATTTTGGACGATTTTTTTGAATCCAACTATTCGCCTCTTGCTGCCATTCCTTTAAAAGCTGGTGAATAACATCAGCGTGTGGCTTAACCTCGGTAAAAAAGTCTGGAGTACGATCCTCCTCACGCATTTGCCAGAAGCGTGAAACACATTTTTCACATTCATCTATTAATATGGAAGTTTGCTGTATTAATAACAATTTTGCACCTCATCTCATCAATTACAACATTATCGTAAATAGCTGACAATTTCGTTTACCTCTAAAAAGAAGTTCGAATTTTAACAGTTGCTTCATCCTTAAAATTTAAGATTCATCTACATGAACATAAACGCATAGTATCATTTTAGGTTGATTTTCCGAAACAACGTTTTTAAAATTCGTGCCAACCAACAAAATCGTCTGCTAAATTACACACATTATATGAGCAAAAATGCCTTACTTTACTCCAAGACATATCTCTTAATGTGGTAAATATTGCATTAAAAATACTCATATTGAGTTATTTAAATTGCATATGAGATAAGTGTACCAAAGTCTATCATTTTTCACTACTTATAGGCGAACAAGCATTCTTTACTTGCCAGTTCTTTTCTGCTAAGCTTACTTTCTGGCTAACAGATTTGAGCTGCATAAAAAAATGCATGCTCTGTGCATTGTTTTCCAAAGACACTCTCGTTAAAAGTAATTGATTGACCAGATCCAACTGCGCAACTAATTGTCCTAACTTGTTCAAATTAACGCCTCCTTTTGCTTTACTTATGTATTCCTCGCGTGTATAAAATTACCTTCATGCGTGACAAAATAAGCGTAAGTTAGCTGAAAGAAGAAGTATTTCGATAAAGATTAATTGAACTATTGTAGTAAGAACATTGTCTTCAAAATCGTCGATCAAGTAGCGGGACTAATGTGGAGTACAGTTTCTCTATAAAATGCGCTTGGAAATTCCATCTGTTATTTTGACGATTCAAGTGATAGAACTAGTTGTGCTATATGATATTTTTCGACTTTAAGAGGCGAAAATTGCCCAATGATTGATTATTTGTTTGGTATTTTTGACCATTGCTAATCTAGCATCAACCATGCTATCAATGGAAGTGGAGAACTGCTACTGAATCATGGTAAACTATTGTATAATAGCAGTATTATAGAGGGTGAACTAAAGTGACAATTCGTTATCCGAATGGGAAATTGTATTCTCCTACTCCAGCTGTTCAAAAAACAGCTAAAAAGGGGAAAGATAAAGATTTTTCTTTTAGTAATCGAGGAAAAACACTAGAGGATGAAATTAATGAAGCAAACGACTATTATGTAAAAAAGCAACTTGCTATCATTCATAAGAAACCTGTTCCCGTGCAAATCGTCAAAGTAGAGTACCCATCACGAAGTGCTGCAGTTATTCGTGAGGCTTATTTCCGAACGCCCTCGACAACAGATTACAACGGCGTTTGGAACGGGCATTATATTGATTTTGATGCAAAGGAAACTGCTTCAAAGACCAGTTTTCCCCTAAAGAATATTCATTTACATCAAATGACACATATGCAGCAAGTGACGGAACAAAATGGTGTGGCTTTTATCATCGTTCGTTTCTCAGCTTATGAACGATATTTTATTGTGCCATACGAAGTTTTACAAAAGGCCTGGCTAGCGATGGAAAAAGGTGAACGTAAATCGATACCCTTTTCAACGATTGAAGTGGAAGCTTTTGAAATTTCCACAAGCTATTATCCACGTATCGATTATTTACCGATTATCCAAAAGCTCATTGAAGCACAAAGTCATGGTTTTGAAAGTGAGGAGATAGTAGAATGACTGAACGTCGTCGTACACGCGGTGAGCATCAAAAGGCTCTCGCTCAAAAAAATAAAAAAAGCGCGCCTCCGAAATCATCGAAGAAAAAATGGTTCAAGCGCATTACGCTAACACTTGTGGCAATTATAGCTGCATGCTTTATTGGAGGTGCTGGGTTATTCGCCTATTATGCAAGTACCGCACCTGAACTAGATGAAAACTTACTGAAGGACCCCGTTTCCTCTGAGTTTTATGATAAAAACGGTGAATTATTTGCAACAATTGGTGCAGAAAACCGCAAATATGTAAAATATGAAGATATACCTGAGGATATGGTTAACGCAATTCTTGCAACGGAAGATGTACGCTTTTTCGAACACGGTGGTATGGATTTTTATCGCCTCGGTGGCGCAATAATCGCCAACTTCCGTGATGGTTTCGGGGCACAAGGGGCCTCTACATTAACACAGCAAGTTGTTAAAAACTCATTTTTACAAAACGAGAAAAAATTAAAACGTAAGGCACAAGAGGCTTGGTTGGCCTTCCAATTAGAACGCAAGTATTCAAAAGAAGAAATTTTTGAAATGTACTTTAACAAAATGCTGATGTCAGGTCGTGTTTACGGCTTCGGAACAGCAGCTCAATATTTCTATGGTAAAGAATTAAAAGATTTAACTTTAGATGAAGAAGCATTACTTGCAGGATTAGTACAACGTCCAAATGCTTACAATCCATTAAAAAATCCTGAACTTGCAGAAAAACGTCGTAATACAGTTCTAGGATTAATGTATCAACATGGTAAAATTACAAAAGCTGAGATGGAGGAAGCAAAGAAAGTAGACGTTCAAGCTGGTCTAGCTGACGATGCGACACGTCAAAAATTTGCTGGTTCTAAATATGACGCCTTCCTTGATGTCGTTATTAATGAGTTAGAGGATAACGGTGATGGTAATGCAATGGCGGAAGGGATTAAAGTCTACACAACACTTGACCCGAAAGCACAACAAACTGTTGAAAATATTATGAATGATGACAGCAACTTCCCAACAGAAAAGATTCAATCAGGTGTAGCTGTCATTGATACAAAAACTGGTCAAATTCAAGCAGTTGGCGGCGGACGCAATTACGGGGCTCGTGGTTTCAACTATGCAGATGACTTAACAAAAAATCAACCAGGCTCTACAATGAAGCCATTACTTGATTATGGACCAGCAATCGAAAACTTAAAATGGTCAACGGGTCAAACACTTGTGGATGAACCAATGAATTACACAAATTCGAAACAAACCATCACGAACTGGGATGGTCAGTATATGGGGCCAATCACAGCACGTAAAGCTTTATACGCTTCACGTAACGTTCCAGCTGTAAAAGCGTTACAAGAAGTTGGTCCAGATAAAGCAAAAGAATTTATTGGTCGTTTAGGTATTGAAGCTGAAAATGTGTATGAATCTGATGCAATCGGTGGTGGGGATATTACGATGTCTCCTATCCAAATGGCAGCTTCCTATGCAGCATTTGGGAATAATGGTGTTTACACTGACCCTCATGCGATTACAAAAATCGTTTACCGTGATGGTAAAACAACAAAAGACTATACACCAGAGTCTAATGTTGCGATGAGTGATTATACGGCTTATATGGTGACAGATATGCTACGTGACGTTGTTAGTAATAAGCCTGATGCTTCAGGTACTGCTGCCAATGTTTCTGGATTAGATATCGCGGGTAAGACAGGGACAACAAACTACTCAAGAGCTGATTTTGACAAGCATAATTTACCAGATACGAGTGTGCCGGATTCATGGTTCGCTGGTTACACAACAAACTATTCAATCGCTATTTGGAGTGGTTATGAAAAACACTTTGATCCAATTACAACTTGGGATGAACGTCGTTTACCACAACAATTATTTAAACAAATTATGACCGAGATTTCGGCGGATGTTGAAACACCAAATTTCAAAAAGCCAAGCTCGGTTGTGGAAGCAACAATTGAAGTTGGGTCAAAACCACTTAAATTAGCAAGTGATTACACACCAAAAGAATTACGTCAAACAGAGCTATTTGTTCGTGGTACAGAGCCTAACGAAGTTTCAAATAAATACGAAGTTCCGGAACTTACTACACCTTACAATGTAAGTGCAAGCCTAGATTTAGAAGGTCAATCTATTGATATTTCTTGGGAGCATGATGCAATGCTTAATCCGGAAACAAATGAACCTCTACCAACAACCTTTGAAGTATCCGCTTCACGAGAAGGTGGAGAGACTATTTCTCTCGGCACAACGGAAAGCAAAGGTTTAACAGTCAGCAATGCATTGGAAGATGGCAATTATACGATTTCTGTCATGGCGATTGTAGATGGTACACGCAGTAAACCAGGTACAACAACCTTCCAGGTGTCGGGTACGATTGATGAAGAGTTGGAAACAGAGAATCCAGATGAACCTGTAATCGAGGAACCAACGGAACCCGAACAAGGTGACAATAACGGCAAGGATAAGGACAAGGACAAGGAAAATGGCAACAATGGCCATGGTAATGGCAATGGAAACGGAAATGGCAATGGAAACGGAAATGGTAACAATAACGGTGGTGGAGGTAATACCGATACCGGCACCGGAAGCGATGGTGGCGACAATAATGGTGGCCAACCACCAACTCCACCTACCGAACCAGTGACCCCGGATGAAAATGGCGAAAGCACAGAATAAAGAAAAAGCAGAGAAGTTTCACTTCTCTGCTTTTTTCATTTGTATCAGCGTTTCTTTCACGTCACTATTGTGATCCAAACTGTCGATTCGTATTTTCTATCAATCATTTTGATCACGTTCCGCCTACTCTAGCCCTTGGTTACCTGGAGCCGTAATCGTGCAGTTCGTTTTTTAGTTTCTTTAAATAATTCATCAAGCTGACGATAGCAAGCATATTGACCTGGCTTTGCTTGAATAAAAGCCAATCGGTCAATACCATTAATGGGCAATACCTCGTCACCTGCTTCTTGTACTAAACGGTCAAACAATACAACAGCTTCTTCCATTAAGCCTTTTGCTTCACCATTTCTAGCATCATGAGCTGCATGAATTTTCGCTTCAAGCACTGTCCACTCTGCAAACCAAGCATCAATTTTTTCCTTTGCGATTGCCTCTACATTCACGCTTCCTTCACCAGTCCTTTTTTCAAACGCTTGTGGCCCTCTCGACAATCAGCAAGTAAAGGACATGTAAGGCAGCCAGGATTTTGTGCCTTACAATGATAACGACCAAAGAAGATTAACTGATGATGCGTTTTCGACCACTTGTCCATCGGTGTTTTTTTCATAATCGTTTCTTCCACCTCAAGCACTGAATCTTTCCAGCGACAAAGCCCTAATCGTTTAGATACGCGCTCAACATGTGTATCTACAGCGAGTGCAGGAATATCGAAGGCTACCGATAATACAACATTCGCTGTTTTACGACCAACCCCTGGCAATGTAACTAGTGCTTCTCGACTTGCTGGTATTTCGCCGTTGTATTCTTCTAGTAGTCGTTGACATAATGCTTGAATGTTCTTCGCTTTATTTCGATACAAGCCGATAGAGCGAATATCTTGTTGTAATTCCTCTAAGGATACAGCTAAATAATCTTCTGGCTTTTTATATTTTTGAAACAATGTTTTCGTTACCTTGTTTACAAGAACATCCGTACATTGTGCCGATAATAACGTGGCAATAGTCAGCTCAAACGGATTGTCATGCACTAACTCACAATGTGCATCAGGAAACATACGATCCATTTCCGCTAGACAATGCTCCCATTGTTTTTTTGTTAACATCCGTAAGCCCCCTATTCTCTTTCTTCTAACCAATTATAAAATGGTACTTTATTTGCCGACTGCATATCTTGTTGCATTGTACGGGCTGGCGGTCTATTAAAAGTTTGTTTTTCACGGAACTGTTCACTTTGTTTTTGTGCAGCCTGTGGTGTCATAATATTTTTCTTTTTCCACTCCAGCAATATTCGATCAATATAACGAATACTCAGTTTGCCAGCAAACACAGCCTCCTTCAGCGCCTCCTTAATAAGCGCTGGACTGTGCTTATCCTCATCTAGCCAAAAACCGATTTTTTCTAGCTCTAAAGGAGATAAAAGACGCCCCATTTCCTCTTCAAATAACCGGAATACCTCACCTTCTTCTTGTCGAAGTGTTGTTGCTGATTTTTGGTGCTCCTTCATTTCAATAATCTGCATAATACGCTCCCACAGTGGGTATACCGAATATTTTTCATATAGCTTGCCATTTGCATCGACGTCGCTTGTAATTTCAAGGAAGCCTTTTTGCATTAATCGTTGTAGACGTGAAGTAATGTCATTGTCAGGCATTGTGAGACGATTCATCAGATCATTAGGTGTTGGGAAATCATTGCCCTCCATATGGAACGCAAGTAAATGTATAACAATCAGTGCCTCTTCATCCTCAATATTTAACTCCTTATAAAACTGAAAAAAAAGCTGAGGAATTTGAACCATTCTCTGCTCAGTCCATGTACGGAGTCGATTATTGTTTGTGTTCATATTATACTTGACTCCTTTTTCCATCGTAAGTAGAAAAGCCGCGTAGACATTTCACTACGCGACTTTTAATTGATCCCGCCTTAACATTAACGGGTAGTAATGCTTATGGATATAAGCGGTTTAGTAAACGTGGGAATGGAATCGTTTCACGGATATGCTCAGTACCAGAAATCCATGCCACTGTACGTTCCAATCCTAGACCGAAGCCTGAATGTGGTACAGAACCTTGTTTACGTAGCTCTAAATACCATGCATAAGCATCTAATGATAAGTTATGTTCTTCAAGACGCGATTTTAATAAATCATAGTCATGAATACGCTCAGAACCACCAATGATTTCTCCATAGCCTTCTGGTGCAATTAAATCTGCACATAATACAACGTCATCTCGCTCTGGATGTGGTTGCATGTAGAATGGCTTAATGCCTACTGGGTAGCAAGTGATGAATACAGGTTTATCATATGAATTGGCAATTGCTGTTTCATGTGGTGCACCGAAATCATCGCCCCATTCAATATCGTCAAATCCTTGTTCATGTAATAATTTAATAGCATCGTCGTAAGAAATACGAGGGAATGGCGCTTTGATATTTTCAAGTTTTGATGTATCACGGCCAAGTCGCTCTAATTCTAATTTGCAATTTGCCAGCACTGATTGTACGATGTGCGCTACATATTGTTCTTGCACTTCTAGGTTTTCTTCAAATTCTACAAATGCCATTTCTGGCTCAATCATCCAAAATTCGATTAAGTGACGGCGTGTTTTAGATTTTTCAGCACGGAACGTTGGACCGAATGAGAATACTCTACCTAATGCCATCGCAGCCGCTTCCATATAAAGCTGACCTGATTGAGAAAGGTATGCATCCTCATCAAAATATTTTGTATGGAATAGCTCAGAAGTACCTTCAGGAGCTGAACCTGTTAAAATTGGTGGGTCCATTTTTGTAAAGCCATTGTTGTTGAAAAACTCGTAAGTTGCACGAATAATTTCGTTACGGATTTTCATAATAGCGTGTTGCTTGCGAGAACGTAGCCATAAGTGACGGTTATCCATTAAAAACTCTGGTCCATGTTCTTTTGGTGTAATAGGGAAATCAGTTGCAGCATGTAGTACTTCAATACCAGTAACAGCTAGCTCACAGCCAAAGCTTGAACGTTCATCTGCTTTAACTTCTCCCGTAATGTACATTGATGTTTCTTGGGACATACCTTTTGCAATAGCAAAAATTTCTTCGCCTACTTCTTCTTTTACAACAACACCCTGAACAAAGCCAGAACCATCACGTAATTGTAAGAAAGCGATTTTCCCACTTGATCGTTTGTTTGCTAACCAAGCACCTAGCTTGACGGTTTCACCGATATGCTTTGGCATATCTTGAATCATAATTTTTTTCATAGAAATCCTCCAAAGTTGGTTAAAAGGATTAGTCTTGCCATTTTGATTTTACAAATGCATCAATTCGACGGACTGCCTCTTCTAATAATTCTAAAGATGTAGCATAAGATAATCGCATTGTAGTTGGTGCACCAAAGCCAGAGCCTGGAATCACTGCTACGTTTGCTTCTGTTAAAATATCCGCAGCGAACGCATCTACTGAATCATAACCAGTATGAGCCATAGCTTCAGCTACATCTGGTAATAAGTAGAATGCACCCTGAGGCTTTAATACGTTGAAGCCAGGGATCGCACTTAGCTGTGGATAAATTTTTTCAAGACGAGATTCGAAAGCTTGACGCATTTCTTCTACAGCGTCTTGTGGCCCATTATACGCTTCAACTGTTGCATATTGTGCAGTTGTTGTTGCATTTGATGTAGAGTGTGATGCAAGGTCAGTCATTGGTTTAATAATGTCCGCATCTCCTGCAGCATACCCGATACGCCAGCCTGTCATAGAGTGAGATTTTGCAACACCATTTACTACGATTGTACGTGCTTTCACTGCATCAGATAACTGTGCAATTGAAAAATGCTCAATACCATTGTATACAAGCTTCTCATAAATTTCATCTGACACGATTAAAATATCTTTTTCTTCTGCAACAGCTGCAAGTTCAGCTAGCTCCTCACGAGAATAAATCATACCTGATGGGTTGCTAGGAGAGTTGATAATAACTGCTTTTGTTTTATCTGTCACAGCAGCTCTTAATTGATCTGCAGTAATTTTATAGTTTTGCTCGCTTGTACCTTCAACATAAACAGGTACACCGCCCGCTAATTTCACTTGTTCTGGATAAGATACCCAATAAGGAATCGGAATAATAACTTCATCGCCCTCGTTTAAAATAACTTGGAATAAAGTGTAAAGAATATGTTTCGCCCCAACACCTACAATTACTTCATTCGGCTTATATGTAAGGTTGTTGTCGCGTT
Organism: Lysinibacillus sp. TE18511; assembly: GCF_054062295.1. Lineage (NCBI taxonomy): Bacteria > Bacillati > Bacillota > Bacilli > Caryophanales > Bacillaceae > Lysinibacillus > Lysinibacillus sp. TE18511. Next base: position 128,411 of record NZ_JBSSFD010000008.1, on the reverse strand, counting down.
GTAGTTTATCGATAATAGCGTTCTTAAGTACTGGAAGACCGCCAGCAGGTGTATACTTTGTTAAACCTTTTTCCATCGAATCAATGGCAGCATTTAAAATATTTTGTGGCGTGTTGAAGTCTGGCTCACCAGCACCTAGACCAATAACATCAATTCCTTGCTCTTTTAACTCTTTTGCTTTCGCAGTAATTGCTAGAGTTGTTGATGGTGTTAAAGTTTTCACACGGTTTGCTAATAAATTTTTCATACGGGATCTACTCCTCTTATAAATTCGTAATGCGCGTCCACCAGTCGCCGTCCTTAAACATAATATAGACATAGTTGAGCTTATCGTGATCGTTTAGGTATGTAATTTCCCAAACAGCACCTGGCTCCTCATAGCCTAATTTTACATTGAGGACCTTTTGTACATTTCCTTCTTTTTTTAAAACCGATAATGCTTGCTTTTCCGTAATACCATCTTTCAAAAATACTTCCTTAATTGAATCAGCTTTTAGATTCGTCGGAACAAAGACAGCCTTTTTCTCACTGTTTTCATCTACCCCGAACACAGTGACGTACGAATGTTTGCCATTATATGTGTATGACTCCGAGACAATTGCGAGGGCTTTGGCATCGAGTGCCAACTGTTCAGCCTGCTCTTCAATTGAACGGAATGGAGCCTCGGCTTTCCAGAGTACTATAATACTAATGACAAGTGACAATGAAACCATAAAGACAGAAATGAAAATCAACCAGTTTTTCATATATTCACCTTAAGTTTCACATCTAGCTTATTCTTCAATACGAATGCTTGATGCTTTTGCATGTTTTTAACTGTGTATACATTCATTTTGCTTTCCATTTTTGTCAACCTGCTTTCTTTCCTCATACCACAACATTATACAACAATTTTGTGCTGTCGTGTTTCTTAATTTTATATATTATCCGTTGATAAAACAACGTTTTCGAATCGACGGAATAATCAGAAATATATTAACCCTTTCAAAGTACAAATTCCTATTCACTAGTGCAAATAGGAAATCAACTACGCCATTAAAAACTAATGATATTTCACAAATCACATAGTTTGCACAACCCCCATTTTTAGCGCGATACAAGTACTAATCTTCTTGCTCAAATAAATTCTTGTATTGTTAATTTTTCTGGTCATTGAGACAAACACCCCTTCTCACTTTTAAGAGACTGCTTTCATCTTTTTGAACAATTGCTAAAGTAAGTAAATAGGCATGCATATTCTTGACAAGTTTTTGTAAGTATTATTTTGTTCATTCCGAATCAGTCTCCAAAAATGCCGATATTTTATATATTACACAATTCCATCCATTATTGTCCCCTTTGCCTAAGGAAAAAGAGAAATCGAACAGCATCGATTTCTCTTTTTTCTTGTTTGACCAAGTCATTCAATCTCCTTTACCCTATTTCTCTGTTAATGGCCCGTGTATTTCGGAGATTTATGGCCATTAATCACAACCCACTATCGTAAGCAAGGCGAAAGGTCCTTCAGAGGCGATTTCACAAAGATTTTCTAGAGCATCATTTTACAGCCTCGCTCACTTCAAATCGCAAAATCCTCTTTGTTGCTATTGCCAGCACAACCATGACAACACTAATTATTAAAATAGGAACATAGATGTTAACACTAAAACCTTCGAATAACAGCCCATACAATATTTGACCAATTGGTGCCATACATTGTGAAACGGCAATGATAATCGCCATCACCTTCCCTAAGTTTTCATTAGGTGTTTCTTTTTGTACAACTGTAATCACGTAAATGGAAATAATCGTCATAATCATTGCTATTAAAAGTGCACTACCAACAAATAAAGTATAGGATGAATAATAGCCAATATTAAGCATGATAGGGGTAACCGATAAAGCCATTGGAACAATCAATAAAACCGTGATGAAAATCCAAAAATACAAATTATTGATGCCCATTTTTCTCGCAAAGTACCCCATTGATAAAGCCCCTAAGATCGTAGCAAAATCGATTAACCCCATCCCTACTCCATACAATGTATCACTACTTTGCAAAGTGACACGAAGAATAATTGGTACACCCACGACAAATAAGGGTGTTAATAATAAGTTTAATAATGCCGCTAAAATCATACATTTGAAAATAAAAGATTGCTTCACTACATAGCTAAAGCCCTCTTTCAAATCATTTACAAGCGTTGAAATAATATGTCCGTTCTGTTCTCGTTGCATAAATGGTATTTTAATAAACATCTCTAATATGGCAGAGAGGAAAAAGAACAGACCACTCACTATAACAAGCACTTTTAAGCCAATCATGCCATATAGTATCCCCCCTAGTACTGGAGCCGCTACATTAGACAACGCTTGAATACCATTGACAATTCCATTTGCTTGCTCAAGTTTTTCCTCCTCTACAAGGACTGGAATACTGGCCATCACTGTAGGTGCATACATGGCACTAACGAAAGAAAGCAGCACCATCACAACACCAATAAGCAAAATAGAAATATGACCAATTACTAGTACTACAAAAAAAGCAAAAACAATGATGCTACTAGTAAAATCGAATATTACCATTAAATTACGTCGATTAAACCTGTCAGCAATAGCTCCTCCAAACGGTGCTAGTAAAATTGGAATACTTGATATCGCAAATAGTCCTGCAAAAAGATCTGCACGCCCTGTAATATCTAGTACATATAGTGATAGGGCAAATCGTAAGAGAGCAGATCCTAAAATAGAAATAATTTGCCCAATTACCATGAGGTTAAAATCTTTTGAAAAGCCTTTTCGTTTAATCTGTGATTCCATTCTTTAGACCCCTTCCTTTAACATTCAAGACCCTTTTGAAAGTGTAGAATATTTTTGTATTGTAAGAAGAAGGACATTACAAAAAATACTCATAGTACTTAACCACATGAGCCACTCACTTTGCGCGCTCCAAGATATCATTAGCAGCAAGAGTCCCACGATAATAGATATATAATTTCCAGTGCGACTTATTTTTGATTTCCGACGAAGTTTTTCCTTAACGTAATACGAAGATTTCTTTATTTTACGTTTCATAAGATAAACTTTTTCTTTTAACTTCTGCTTCATCTCTTTTGTTTTTTGAGGATAAAAAAATGTTATAACTCCTTTAGTCACGGCGTTCTTCATCTCCATATCGTCGTTTTAATAACTCAGTCAAAACTCTCTCTTGGAAGTCCGAAATCTGTTCTGGCTCCCCTATCTCCATATTTACCATTTCTTCATATCCATCTAGTTCCTCACCGTCAAAACGATAGAGTTTTTGCAATAACTTCCACAATGTTTCAATTTCCTCAGTATTAAAGTCTTTAAAGATATCTGCTAAAAAGTAAGTAGACTTCTCCGAACAAGCAATTAAAGCTATTTTTCCCTCTGAAGTAATCTCGACATTAATTGATCTTTTATCTAATTTACTTGGTATCGTTTGAACATATCCTTTTTTCACAAGACTTGTTATTAATTTGTTTGCGGTTTGCTTTGTTGTACCGAGCTTTTTAGCAATATTAACGAGCGTTGTATTTTCTATTGGTAAATGGGCAATGGCAATTAAAGCCATATGCTGTCTAGAAGTTAATACCTCTAAATATTCATCTCCTCTGATCTGGACTTTATTGACAACTGAAAACAATGTCGCATAACTTTGCTGCATAAAATGTAATTCCTTCAATAAAAGATTAAAATCCATATGTAGCACCTCTTTTTAGTCACCATGTTTACTAAAATAATACAACACGAACTTTAATACGTCAACATAGTGACTATTTTCCTTTGTAATTAAACCACAATAGACCGACTGTCGGTTTATAATATTGTATGTTGCTTCTCCAAAAAATGAACCTGTTTGGAACTTCCCCTAAAAAACTTAGAAATAGATACATTTCAAGAATAAACCTCTATCACAATCATCATATTTTACTATGAACTACTCGTTTCATATTCAGTTCACAAAGACGTGCTATAGTAAGAAACATAAAAGGTTCATAATTTATTGTTGATGAAAATGAAGGAGGCTTTTTACGTTGCAGGAGACTTCAAAAGATACGACAAAACAGAATGATTGGCGACGATTTGTTCGCTTAGTCAAACAAGCTGAGCCGCCAATATGGCTTTTAATAATCTCATTAATGATGAGTTTAGCGACTACCGGGGTTGGGTTTATCGTTCCGTTATTTACAAAAAAATTAGTGGATGGCTTTTCAGTAGAGTCCCTTGATTATTGGCAAATTATTTTGTTAGGTATTGCTTTTATCGTGCAGGCTATTGCGAGTGGGCTTTCCATTTATTATTTAAATCGTGTCGGACATCATGTTGTCGCGAATTTAAGAGATCAGCTTTGGAGAAAGTTACTTCATTTACCAATTCCCTATTACGATGAAAATGATACAGGCGAAACATTAAGTCGTGTTACGAATGACACAGCTGTCGTCAAGGAGCTTATTACAGAACACCTTGCGAACTGTTTATCGGGTGTTATTTCCATTATAGGATCAGTCATCATTCTATTAATCTTAGATTGGAAAATGACTTTAGTGATGCTCATTGCTGTTCCGCTTGCTATGATTATTTTGATGCTGTTAGGAAGACGGATGTTTGTCATTTCCAAAGGTATGCAAGATGAGACGGCAAAATTTACGTCTGTGTTAAATCAAGTTTTACCTGAAACTCGATTAGTAAAGGCTTCTAACGCCGAGCGTTTGGAATACGAGAGAGGCAAGAAAGGAATTACCAACCTCTTTACGTTTGGTTTAAAAGAAGCGAAAATCCACGCCCTTATCTCTCCGCTTATTTCGTTTGTATTAATGTCAGTCCTTGTGGCGATTATTGGATACGGTGGCGTACGAGTTTCTTCAGGAGAACTTACAGCTGGCGACATGGTGGCATTTATTTTATATTTAATCCAAATCATCATGCCAATGACCCAATTAACGATGTTCTTTACACAGCTACAAAAGGCGATGGGTGCTACAGAGCGAATCAGTGCATTACTTGAGCATGAAGAAGAAAATATTTTCGAAGGAAAAACATTAGAAAAGGTGGATCAACCGATTTATGTAAAAAATGTTGACTTTGCTTATGGAGAAGAACCGATTTTATCGAATATCAATTTTACAATTGAACCAGGTAAAGTAACGGCCATCGTTGGACCAAGTGGCGGAGGAAAAACAACGACATTTTCTCTGTTAGAAAGATATTATCAACCTACTAACGGACGTATCATACTCGGAGATACTCCGATCGACACGTACTCCCTACATTCTTGGAGAAACCAAATCGGCTACGTTGCTCAGGAGAGTGCACTGCTATCTGGTACGATTCGTGAAAATATTTGCTACGGCATCGACAGAGTGGTGCCGGATGAAGAACTTGAAAGAGTTGCTAAAATGGCCTATGCCGATCAGTTTATCAACGAACTGCCAGAGCAATTTGACACAGAAGTCGGAGAACGGGGCATTAAACTTTCTGGCGGTCAGCGACAACGCATCTCTATCGCCAGAGCACTATTACGCAACCCTCAAATATTAATGCTAGATGAAGCAACATCTAGTCTGGATAGTAACTCGGAAATCTATGTTCAAAAAGCTTTAGATAATTTAATGCAAGGTAGAACAACGCTTGTCATTGCCCACCGCCTTTCAACAGTAGTGGATGCAGATCAAATACTTTTTGTGGAAAAAGGACATATAACGGGCAGTGGCACACATGATACTCTATTTGAGACTCATGACATGTATCGAGAGTTTGCCAAGCAACAATTACGTATTAAAGAGGAATAACGAAGGGATTTGTTAGCATGACAACACTTTTAGTTGTAGATGATGATGCGCATATTCGAGAATTAATAAAAATATTTTTACAAAATGAAGGTTTAGAGGTAATTGAGGCTACGGACGGTGTGGATGCACTGTCCAAATTAGCTTCTGATAAAGTGGATATGATCATATTGGATATTATGATGCCAAAAATGGATGGCTGGGAATTATGTGAAGAAATACGTTCATTTAACGATGAACTCCCCATCCTGATGCTCAGCGCAAAGGGAGAAACCTCACAAAAGGTGAAGGGCTTTAATCTTGGAACAGATGATTATCTTGTGAAACCTTTTGAGCCAGCAGAGCTAATCGTCCGTGTAAAATCAATACTTAAAAGATACCGTATTTCCATATCTCAACTCGTGGAAGCTGGCAATGTAAAGTTAAATCGCAATACACATGAAGTCGTATATAATGGGAAATCTTTAACACTGCGTTTAAAGGAATTTGAATTATTATTTGCCTTAGCAAGCTATGCTGGGAAAACATTTTCACGCGAACAACTCATTGAAGAAATTTGGGGATATGACTATGAAGGTGATGAACGTACAGTCGATGTTCACATTAAAAGGCTTCGTCAACGTTTCCCACAAGAAACAAGTGGATTTGTTATTCGCACAATTCGTGGCTTAGGTTATCGATTGGAACTTGTTTCATGAGAAGACTAAAAAACTTTTTAAAGCTTTTGTTATCTTTAACGGTCCTTCTTATCGTTAACATCATATTTGCTTTTATTTCATTCCACATTACTTCATGGATTTATGATTGGTTAGGTAAACATCCACAAGGTTTTTGGCTTCAGTTATGGACCGTAGTTGGCGTATTTGTTCTCTTTACTTGCACTATTATTATTCTCTTTTTAATTGGACTAAATAAACAGCGAAACTATTGGGATACGGTTGTAGATGCATTAAGCCGACTTGCTAAAGGTGACTTTACTGTAAAATTAGACCTTAAAACAAATGAAGATCAATTCGGTCAATTAATACATGGTATCAACCATATGGCGGTCGAATTAGGCGAATTAGAAAGAATGAGACAAGAATTTATCTCGAATGTATCTCATGAAATCCAATCTCCCCTTACATCTATTAATGGTTTTGCTAAAGCATTGAAAAACATGGATCTCCAAGAGGATAAGCGACAGCATTATTTAGAAATTATTGAGATGGAAAGTAATCGTTTATCGAAAATTAGTGACAATTTACTAAAGCTAACGTCATTAGAATCACAGCATCACCCCTTCGAGCCAAAGCACTACCGACTCGATAAGCAATTACGCCATGTAGTGCTAGCACTTGAACCGAATTGGTTAGCTAAAAATATAGAGATGGATCTTCAATTAGAAAATATTTCGGTTATGGCTGATGAAGACTTAATGAATCAAGTATGGATGAATTTACTTAGCAACAGCATTAAATTCACACCCGCTACTGGCACCATTACAATTTCTATGACGAAGCAAATCAATACGATTACTATTGCCGTTCATGATAATGGTATTGGTCTAACAGAAGAACAGCAAAAGCATATATTTGAGCGATTTTATAAGGCTGACCCATCGAGGACAGCTGCTAATGGTGGAAGTGGCTTAGGGCTATCCATTGTCAAAAAAATTATCGATATGCATAACGGAACAATCACTGTCGAAAGCAAGCTTGCTGAATTTACAACATTTTTTGTCACACTGCCATTGCAGACAGATCAGACTCGTGCAAACGAATAATAGCTTCTTTCTTCGTCTGGCACGGGTCTATTAAACAAGGAATCTAGTAAGCTACTTTTCTAAAATACTGATAAACTTTTTCAAGTTTTTTACCTTGTTTCCCCTTTTTACTTTCCATATTGCCAAATTCAAAAAACTTCACTTGTTTAATGCCCACAAAACTAAATAACGCTCTTTTCATTAATATTTTATGAGCATTATTCAGCCATAATAAAGGATATTTTGTTGGACCCTTCATTGTCGAAATACACACCACTGATTTTCCTTTTAGAAGCCCCTCTGGAAATAGCCCCTTTTTATCTTTATACGCAAAATTGGCCGCAAACAATTGGTCAATATACCCTAATAGCATTGCTGGTGGTCTTCCCCACCATATCGGATAGACAAAAACGATTTTATCAGCCCACCTAATTTGTTCTCGATATTTCTCAAGCTTTGGATCACGAAACATATCCCGACGGCGTTTATGTTCATGAAATACTAAAAGCGGATTAAATTGCTCCTCGTATAAATCTACTATTTGAATATCCTTTATAGAAGGATTGTCATTACAGCCCTTCATAACCTCCTGTAAAAAAGCATAATTCAAACTTTTATGATTCGGATATGTATAAATAATTAATGCGTTCATCATGCGCCCTCCATTGCTTATCATTTGATAACAAAATAATAAACCTTCTGTTTTTAGTTGTCAAATGATAATTGTTTTAAGATAAGTTTTTTGTTATCTTGTCAGTAAGAGGTGAACAAGTGTGGACAAAAAAGATTTATTCGATCAGTTTGTAGCATTTACAACAGCTGTACACCAAGTAACGCACGAATTAACACAAGACGTTAAAATCGACAATATTACCCCAGTACAATATAAAATTCTTGAAAATATAAAAGTAAGCCAGCCAGTCACGCCTACTGAAATTAGTGACTGTCTGCATATGTCATTACCTAATACAAGCCGTGAATTACGAAAATTACAGGAAACAAAGCTAGTAGAAAAAATGATTGATACCGAAGATCGAAGAAAGCATTATGTTTGCCTTACAGCAGATGGAGAAAAAATGATGAAAGAAGCATTTGCCTGTATAGAAGAGCGCTTTCAACAACTAATACAACATGCATCTAAGAAAGATTTAGAGGACATTCAATATGCTTTAAACATTCTTAACAAAAAGGTCTTTCATCCAAAATTATAAAAAAACCTGCATGCTTTCATTAGGAAAAGCATTGCAGGTTCTTTCACTGTTTAGTATATTGACATAGAAAACGTTCCACACCCGGGTATTTCTCCCCTAGGCTAGTTATGAAAAAACCATAGCGTCGATAAAAATCTACTGCCTCATGATCTGTTTCAGCAACTATTGATGTGTACTCATTTGCCATAAAATTAATCATTTTACTGCCAATGCCTTTTCCTCTTTGATTAACTAATACAGCAATATGCTTAATAACACATTTTGATAAACTGATTTGTTCTATCCCAATACAACCGACTATTTCACCCTCAACTTCGAAGCTATATAATGTCCTATTCGATAAAAAGATATATTTTTCATACACTTGTAGAACTTTTTCATCCGACGTTGCAAAAGAAAGTAGCTTTCTAATAATTGGAGAAATAGTGTTTGCCTGAACTATATTCATAACTTATCTCCTTTAAATGTTGGTAGCAGGAATGACGACAGCATGACAAGCTTTCTCATAAAACTCGATTGGACCTGCTCCCCCAATGATTGCATATTCGTACCCAATATCATGCATATCTTTTAAACAATGATGGAGTAGAGAGTATCCTATCCCTTTCACTCGATTAGATTTCGCTACACCCATAGGGCCAAAATAACATTTTTTATTTTGATACACGTCAAATGCAGCAAATCCAACAAGATCTCCCTTATTATCAAAAGCTACATATATAGAAGGTGTAGTACTTAAAAATGCACTATTAATTGTATCTGACCACTCTTGTGAAAAATGATTTTCTACAAATTGAATTAGCTTATTCTGATCATCACGATTTACCCTACGAATATTGCTAGAATTCACTTTTGGAAAATTGTAATTTTCAAGATGAGTAACCATATCTCTTGATGTGGTACCAAGCTTTAAAATCAATTTCATATCTTCTTCTGAAACGAATTCCTCAAGCATATTCGTCTTTATTAATGCTTTAAGCAAGTGACCTTCATTTAAATAAACCTGGTTATAGTTTTGCATATAGCTAGTTGCTTGTTCCAATACAGTTACAACATCCTTTGTTATGGGAACATTAAATAAATGATGACTTGTAACTTGCTTGTCTGATTTTAGACTAAACTCATTAGCCCTGTCTCTTAAAGAAGCTCCATCTATAGTACATTTTAATACTATTTCGCCAAGGACCCCCTCTTTTTCTTTTAAACAAGCCAGTAGGAAATGAATTGGTAGTAACATATTATGTTGTGAAGAGGAAGCTTCTTTTTCTGCATTTTTTTTGATCCTTAACATACGATTTGTTAATTTTATAGTAGATGAATTCAAATGCCTAACATCCTTTCATTGATTTTTCTTCAACTTCTCAATTTAATCTCTATGTTAAATAACTGAAATATTAGAACTTTATCATATCATTAATCATGTTTTCTATTATAAATAAAATTGAAACTATTAATTTGCTTATTATTAAAAATTAGGAATGACATTTGAATGTTGATTGGAGTGGAGGCTGGGCGACTCCTTGGGGATTAGCGGTAGAGGAACGAAGGCTAAGGGCATCACGTCCTGTGATAACGCCATCGTGACCAACATCTTGTTGGCCCGAGACCCTGCAGCGAAGCGAAGCGGCTCATCGGACGCCCCCAGGAAGCTCTGCTCTGCGCGAAAGCGAAGCGTCAGCGGCAAATGTTTTATCTGTGTGAAAGCGAAGCGTCAGCAACAAAGCGCCCAGTCGGAACGGAAATCAACCACTCGTTATGGTGATGAGCCTATTAAGTGTAAATCCCCCTTATTTTCACTATTTAGAAAACATTATTGCCAATACATCGTCACTCATCTGCACTTTTTTTAATAATATGTATAGAAGGAGGAGACTCAAATGGAAGTAGTAGACAAGAAGTGGATAGAAGAACATTTTGAAACACTTCCATTATGGCAACAGTCAGCATATAAAGACTTCGCTGCCACAGTTGAAGATGAAGTAAATACTTTCCCCTGTATCCCAGCTAGAACAGGTTTTTTATCAAACCATCTTCGTTATAGTTTTATCGAAGATCCACGGGAGGAGCAATCGATAAAGACGTTAGCACAATGCTTAAAGGAATACGGAAAATGCTCGCAAACATTTGGAAAATATACAACCCACGCCATTTTCTTTAAAACCCCTGACGATATGCTGGAAAACTTCGATGTTGAGGATTATAGAAATTTGTTTTGGTTGGTTTTAAACAATTTAACTAAATTTGATGATTGCGATTGGCCAGTGGAAATTCCAACTGATCCATCTCATCATGATTGGGAATTTTGTTTTAACGGTCAACCTTATTTTATCTCTTGTGCAACGCCAGCCCATAAATCGCGAAAGAGCCGTCATTTTTCTACTTTGTTAATGGCATTTCAGCCCCGCTGGATATTTGAAGAAATCAATGACTCTACTGTATTTGGTCGAAAATTAAAAAAACTAATTCGTCAACGCATCTCTGAATATGATGCCATTCCAGCTCATCCTGATTTAAAATGGTATGGGCAAGAAGATAGTTATGAATGGAAGCAATATTTTCTAAGCGATGATCACGGTAGTCCATCGAAATGTCCATTTCTACGTATGCAAAATTCTCTGTTTTCATCACACAACGAAGAACATTAAACATGTTTATCGTGTTTTTGCCTTTTCATCACAATCCAAGTGGCAATTCCTATTATGACGATAAAAAGCAGGCTCACGAAAAATCCGAGTCTACTAGTTTTTTCCCCTAACGTTCCAGACACTGTCACACCAATGAGCAACATCCCGATACCATTTTTTACATGATCCCACTTCGTTAGCTCCATTAGCTTCGCATATGTTACTAATATAAAGAGCCAGTTATAAATAAGCATGAGACCTGCAGCTGTCATCAAATATTCAAAAATCTTTTCTGGCATGAGGAAACCAATAACAATTGTAATGATTAAACCACTGGCTAGAAAGAGCAAAGCAGGAAATGGAACCTTCATTTTTCCCTTTTTAGCCAGTGCAGCTGGGGCATCATGATCCTCTGCAAGTGTAATGAGAATCGTTACGACTGCGTACAAAGAGGCTACCATTGTTGAAAAACCGGCAATAATTAAAATGCCATTAAAAATATCTGCAACAAAAGGAATGTGATAATCACGAAGGGCTGTAATAAATGGGCTTTCCTCAATATTAAAATCCTTCCAAGAGACAAGCATCAAGGCAAGCATAATAGCCATTAAGAAAATGATCGTTATGACCATAAGCATCACTTTTCCAGCTTTCGATGCTTCTTGAGGATTTTTTAAATCAATGACCATTAACCCGATACGAAAAACATATACATTTCTAAAAAAATGTAGACATCTCTACTGTGACACAACTTATATCTTTTGACTTTCGTTTTGTGTCTTCCTTATTCACCGAGTCTGGTTTCGCCGAGGCTACTGCCATTTGGTATGACTCTCCAAAGGCTTAAATTCCGCAGTATCGTTACGTACACATCTAAGGCTTAGTTTCAGTTAAGCTTCTTAGATTGAATAATTTGCTAAGTTAATGCTTGCGTTCAAATCTCTATCCATCTTTAATCCGCAAGAGCAGATAAATAATCTGTCTTTCAGTCTCAAATCTGATTTGATTTGTCCACAAGAAGAACAAGTTTTTGATGATGGAAACCATCTGTCGGCTTCAACAAGTTCAATTCCATACTTTTCACATTTGTATTGAATTTGCCGTTTGAATTCATATAACTTCTGCCCGGCTACCGCCTTCGCCAGATGTTTGTTTTTCATCATACCTTTTACATTTAAATGTTCCATTACAATACGAGATGGCTTGGTTTTCACGATCTCATTAGAACACTGATGTAAATGATTTGTTCGGATGTCGTTAAGTCGCTTATATAAATTACGAATTTCAGTGTTTTGTTTTTGAATATTTTTCATATTCTTTAAAGGTATTTTATAGATTGGCTTTCGTTTTTTAGTATACGCTTTCGTATTGGCTTCAAGCTTACGAGCTAGTTGTCGTTGTTCTCGCTTCAACTTTCGCTCTAATCGTTTGACTTCTTCAGTTTTGTTCATGTTCTTTTTGAACTCACCATCAGAACAAACTGCCAATTTTTCGATACCCACATCAATTCCTAAACTTTCGTCGGTCAAATCATATGGCTCAAATTCTTGCTCAAATCCAATGGATAAGAACCAATTTCGTCCGTCAAATGAAATGCGTGGATTCGAATATTTATGACCTTTTTTAAGCTTAGGAAGTGCATTGCAAGTTTTTACAATGCCAATCTTTTCACCTCTAAAACCTTCACCTGTTCGTTTTAAACTTTCATAATTTACATAAAAACTAACTTTACTTCTTCGTCTGCTTTTGAACCTTGGCTTTTCAGTCAAGCCTTCGAACCAACGCTTTCTAGCAATATCGGCATCTTTCACCGCCTGTTTCATCACATTGCTTCCGACTTCCTTTAGCCATTTATGTGTTGTTGGTTTCAGTTCATTATTGATTTTCTTACGAACATCGCTCTCTTTGACTGTTCGCTTCTCGTTGTTATAAATACGTTCGCTTTCAGCCAAGAAATAATTGTAAGCCCATCTCGCAGTCCCCGCAGACTTCCAAAACAAAACCTCTTGTTCTTTAGTTGGTTTTAGTCTGATCTTTGTCGCCAGGATCATTGTTTTTCACCTCGTCAATCAATCGTTTAGTTTTCTTCGACCGTTGACCGTATAATCTATGTGCAAAGACCGTGACAATAAGTGACAACATTTACCCCAACACGTTTAGCAAATTTCCCAATGGACATTAATTCCATGTGTACCACCTCTCTTTCGCTATGATAAAATCACTTTACCCTATTTAGAGAGGTTGTTAACATTTTTATATTTGTATATATTTTTCTTGTTCACATTATGGCGCAACCCTTAATGCAGTCTTTCTCTCACGAGTAGACCTCTTATGCTTTCACATAAGCGCAGACTATATCTTCATCTTATCTTCTGATAAGAGCCACATTTTTCTTCCGCCATTCGCTTGCGGTTTTACTCTCCCTCAAGGAGATAGTCGTTGAACGTCTTCCTTGTCTCATTAGAGATTTAGGAGTTCGCTGCTAAACATCCATTGCCAAAGCACTTAGCGCCACCGTTTTCCGTTGTCACGATGATCCTTTACGGACACTGAGTAATTTTTTTCAGCTTATGCCATCCTTGTTGTTTTTTTTGCTTTCGCACCGTTACGTCTGCCGTTTCCAGCTCCGCTTTGGTCACAAGGCTTTAGGAGTTAAAAGCAATTAACGTGGAGTTCGCACCAATCGCTTGATACGAAGGGTATTCTGTTATAAATCTATACTTCTATACAGGTTTGTATAGTTTTGTCTAAATTTGTCGTAACAGTTTAGTTACCCATTACCTCAATTCCACCAAATGCATAAAAAGCATATAGCAAACCAAGCCAAATTCCTTTAACACCTTGAGAGAAAAATTCTTCATAATTTGCATGCAAAGAATCAAGCGTTGCTGAATCCGTGTTGATCCCTTTTATAATTAACACAACCGCCACTACAATAAACATCACAACCGCCGCTGTCTTTAACGCACCAAAGATATTTTGAAAGTTTTCAAAGCCCTTCATACCAGTAAGAATAACGACTAACCCAAGTGCAGCATAAATGGACGCAGCCACCCATAATGGAAGCGTTGGGACCCAAAGCTTTGTAAAAATACCAAGTGCCATCAATTGACTCCCCATAATAAGCATTTCAGAAATCAAGTAAACCCAACCATTACTAAATCCTGCCCATCTTCCAAAAGCTTGCTTTGCATAGGTACGGAATGAGCCTTTATCAGGGTTAGCAACAGACATTTTAACAAGTGCATCATAAACAATGTAGGTACAAATCGCTGCTAACAAGAAGGGGATTACAACAGCAGGACCACTTTTATGAATGGCCATACTAGTCCCAAGAAAAAATCCTGTTCCAAGTGTACAACCTATACCAAGAAGCGAAAGCTGCCACCAAGACAACTTCCCTTTACTTGTTTTAGATGTCATTTTGATTAACCCTCCTTTACTTTCTTAACAATGGCAATGTCATACAACGAATGCCACCACCGCCTTTTTCAAGCTCTGTGACATCAACTTCTATCAAATTCTTTTTTTGCAATAATGGATGCCTCGTCCAGTGTTGCTTCGTTGCTCGCTTACTAATCAACAGTGTCTCGGGATTAAGATTAATAAAATTGATATCAGGGATTGTATTATATTTTTCAAGCCAGTAAACGTCGAAACCATGGCGATTTAAAAATTGCTCGGTCATTTCAAAACGACTAGTTTGAGCTGTGAAGACGTGTACAGGAAAATAACGCATAAAGTTTTTAGCTATTAGCAGATTAGCGTTCGTTACATTACAATTCATATCTAAATGAAGTGTATCGGAGCGTCTTGGCAAATCAATGATTGCAATTTCCGAAAATTCTTCTTGGAAGATACGATCCTTGATACTCTCCACAGCCTCTAACGTTGTTCTCATCCCAATATTAATAAGTACAGCATCCTTATTTAAAATGAGCACGTCCCCACATTCTAAAGCAGTAGAAGGTTGTTGAACTTTTAAATTTTTTTCTGGAAACCACTTTTCTAATAATGAGTGCGCATGTGGATACTCTGGACGCCTTAGCGAACTACCTGCCTCTCCAAGGAAAATACTATTTCCTATAACACAGGCAAGATCGCGCACAAAGTACCGATTAATAAGCTGCTCACTTACTGTATTCTCTTCATTTGTTAGCTCCTTCGAATAATCAATAACATGGACACCCTCTTTTTCTAGGGCTGTCTTAAATTCCATGAAATTCTCCATTGCTTTTACATGATTGACAGTTGCACTCCATCCTACATTTTCAGCTGTTGTTAAATCTGGTACATCTAATTTTGAAGGTGCACAAAGCATAACAACTTTAAGTTCATCATGCTCCGACCAACAATTCGGTTGAAATGAGTACATAATGTTTCTCCCCTCCTTGGATTACTTTTCTCTGTTAGCGTTACCAGCGAGTATGGGATTATACAGCACCTAAAAAAGTAAAACACACCTTTCTAAAAGATGTGCCTTTAAGGAAAAATTCATGTTTTGTTTTTAGGGAAATTTTTTTTTGCATATAGCTGTACAAGTGCTCCTTAATATCCTCTTCTTCCACCTTCAATGAAAATACTGATGATAAGCTTGCTCAGCATCCATTTCGCTAGTAAATATTAACATATCGTTTGTTAGCGGGTAATACGTCTCAAAGAGGAATAGCGCCAACTCCTGAGGATGATCCGGATTGTTCACTACTGTAACCTTCTGTATGTTTGCTACTTCCTCTATTGACGGATGTCGATAAAAAATATAAACAATATCCCCTGCACTATATTGCTGTTGCTTCATTCCATCACCTTCCTATGCCTTTCCACTAGTTTGGTGTAAGAAGATGTTAAATATAATTAATTTTTGATTCTTAAGTAGATTTTTATTGAAAATATTCCCCTTCTAACAACACCCCCTAACATAAAATGTCACAAATAGAATATATATATCATGTGATACACTTCACAAATGCAGAATTTTTTAATTATTTGGTATACTCAAGAAAAGGAGGGAGAAATATGATTAAACAATCAGTTATTGAAAATGTACTTGAAGCTGCCCTTTCGACAGGTGGCGATTTTTCGGAAATTTTCATCGAGGATAAGTTTGTCAATGAATTAGCATTGCAAAGCGGAAAAATTGAACAAAGTATTTCAGGACGTGATTTTGGCATTGGTATACGCATTTTTTCTGGTCTTCAAAGCATCTACACGTACACAAACGATTTTTCAGAGGAAGGCTTACTGGCAGCAGCAAAACGAGCAGCACTTGCCATTAACGGAGGTGCTACCGGAACGATCCAACCACTGAAAAAAGACATTATTACGCCAATTCATAACATTATCATTCTACCAAACAGTGTGGAGCATGCTAGAAAAGCAACAATCATGCGACAGGCTAATGACATTGCTAGAAATTATGATGAACGCATCAATCAAGTTAAAGTAAGATATCTTGACGAAGAGCAGCATATTTTAATCGCCAACTCAGAAGGGAAGTTTGTAGAAGATACGCGCATTCATAGTCGACTTGCCATCCAGGCAACCGCCTCCGAGGGCAAAGAAATGCAAACGGGCTTCTATGGTCCTGGTGCACATGCAGGCTTTGAATTTATCGAAAATCTAGATCTGGAGCACTATGCTGGTGAAGCTGCACGTATTGCAGTCACTATGCTTCATGCCGATGAATGTCCTAGCGGTAAATTCCCAGTCATCATTGATAATGAATTTGGTGGTGTTATATTTCACGAGGCATGTGGTCATGGTCTTGAAGCAACAGCCGTCGCGAAAAACAATTCCGTTTTTGCAAATCGTATTGGTGAAAAAGTTGCCCCTGAAATTGTTACATATATTGATGATGGCACACTTCCAAACGAATGGGGTTCCCTTAACATTGATGATGAAGGGGAAAAAACACGAAAAAACATCTTAATTGAAAATGGTATTTTAAAAGGCTACTTGATTGATAAATTTAATGCGCGCCGTATGAATGCTGAACCAACCGGCTCTTCTCGTCGCCAATCCTATCGCTTCAATCCAACATCCCGAATGACAAACACATATATCGCTCCAGGCAGTTCTACACCTGAAGAAATTATTGCATCTACCGAATATGGTATTTATGCAAAATATATGGGTGGCGGTCAAGTAAATCCTTCGACTGGTGACTATAACTTTGCGGTTATGGAAGCTTATATTGTTAAGGATGGAAAAATCGATCGTCCTGTACGTGGTGCAACACTTATAGGCAACGGGGCAAAAACATTGCAGCTCGTTGATCGTGTTGGAAATAATCTTGCGCATGGTGCAGGTATGTGTGGATCAATTAGTGGTAGTCTTCCTGTCAATGTTGGCCAACCGATGATCCGTGTTAGTGAAATGACAGTTGGAGGAACGAAGGGGGAATAATTTATGAACATTGCTGAATACCAGGAAAAACTACTAAACAATGCGATAGAAGCTGGTTTTAAAGAGGCTGAAGTTTATTATGAACGAAAAAATTCTTTCCAGTGCATGCTTTACGAAGGACAGATTGATAGCTACGAAACGTCTGAGGATGCGGGTCTAAGTCTACGTGGGCTGTATAACGGAAAAATGGGTTATGCTTATACGGAAAAATTAGACGATGATTCAATTTCCTTTTTAATCAACAGTGCAAAAACAAATGCAGATGTTCTAGATGAGGATGAGGGCATAGATATTTTTGAAGGCAGTAATGAATACACGTCCTATGAATTTTACAATGAAGAATTAGAGACGATCGGAATTCCTGAAAAAATAGAGCTACTTCGTTTAATAGAACAAAAAATTCGTGCGTACGATTCGCGCATTGTAACGCTTGATTACTGTTTTCTTCAAGAATATGGTACTGAACGTTCATTAGCGAATAGTAAAGACCTTTCCTTATCACATAAGGAGAATGGCTTAGTTATCTTCCTGTCCACAGTTGTCAAAGAAGGCGAGGAACTGAAAACGGGTAGTTATTTAAAAATGACACGTGATTTTCATTCTCTCAATGCAGATGAAATTGCAAAAGCAGCCGCTGAGGAAGCACTTGCGAATCTAGGTGAAAAGTCGATTCCATCCGGAAAATATCCAATCATCTTACGTTCTGATGCGACTGCTTCTTTACTAAGTACTTTTATGCCTGTACTGTCAGCTGAGAATGCACAAAAGAACCAGTCTTTGTTAAAAGGCAAAGTTGGGCAAAAAGTGGCGTCAGATACTTTTACATTGCTTAATGCCCCATTCCACCCTGAAGCTTTGTCTGGAGCAAGCTTTGATGGTGAAGGTGTTGCAACAAAAGAGCAGACAGTAATTTTAGATGGAACACTGCAAACACTATTGCATAACAGAAAAACGGCAAAGAAGGAGGGCTGCGAAACGAGTGGGCATGCACATAAAGATTCTTACAAGGACACTTTATCAATCGCACCCCAAAATTTATATATTTCACCAGGTAAGCGATCACAGGAGGCGTTAATTGCCTCGCTATCTGAAGGCGTACTTATTACTGAATTATCTGGACTTCACTCCGGCACGAATACGATTTCTGGCGATTTTTCTGTCGCGGCACAAGGATTCCATATTCAAGATGGCAAAATTGCCTCACCTGTGAAGCAAATGACAATAGCCGGAAACTTCTTTGATTTCTTAAACAATATCGAAGAAACTAGCTCAGAGCTTTACTTCCTGCCAAATGGGTATGGCTCCTCATCCCTCCTTGTGAAGGAACTATCTGTAACAGTTGAATAATGTAAAAAAGCAAGTCCCCTTTTATTACAAGGTGACTTGCTTTTTTTGCATTTAAATTATTTCGATAAATCGATTTTTTTATTTAATAAATAAATAGTCACACCACCAACAGTCATTGACAGCAATTCCCCAACCCCAACCGTAAACCAAGTTGCCCAAAACGGAAGATCATAGAGGATTGTTAATTGTCCTGCAACAGTGAACATTGATACAGCAAAAATCAATGCAGTTATAACCATTTTCATAATATCATTCGTTATATTTTTCGTTACTCTTCGGCAAAGAATTAATACAAGAAATGTCGCAATACCACCAATAGGTACATCTAACATCCATGTTGGTGACATGAAATTTGCAAGTACTACTCCTAATGTCACAGCTACTACATAGCGCTTGTTGTACAATGCCAAATAGTTGAACATCTCTGACAAACGTAGCTGTACTGCCCCAAAACTAATAATTGACAATAAAACAGTTACAGCCACATATAAAGCTGCAACAAGTGCCGTCTTTGTTAGTTCAGTTACAGAAGTACGGCTTGAATCTTTTACAATAGATGTATTCAATTTTATTCTCCTTTGTAAAATAGCACATCCGCTATTTTAGTCATAACTACGACCAAAGGAAGAGAGCATTTCGCCCTATCTGAAGTGCCGTAGTGCAAGCTAATTTTTTGCTTACTTGCGTATTATAGCAGAAGAATTTAATAATGAACAATCTTATTTTGTTAGCCAGCCACCATCAAACGGTATAATTGCACCATGTATATAATCAGCCGATTGACTAGCTAAATAAAGTGTGAGATTCGCCACTTCACTTGGTTGGGCCCAGCGACCTGCAGGCGTTTCATTTGCTACCCATTTCGCCATTTCCCCGTCTCCTTCAAAGTCAGCCTTGTTCATCGGTGTTTGAATGGCTCCTGGTGCGATGGCATTGGCACGAATCCCTTCCCGACAGTAATCTAAATCTACTTGCTTCGTATAGCCAACAATTGCATGTTTGGACGCTGTGTATGCAGCTCCACCACCACCAGCCACAAGCCCTGCAATAGATGCCATATTGACGATTATGCCTGATTTTCGTTTTACCATATGAGGTAATACCGTATTCGTCACATAAAAAGTGCCCTTTACATTCGTATTCATGATTTTATCCCAAAGCGCTTCATCTGTATCAAGCGTCTTTGCAAAGCCATCTAAAATGCCTGCAGTATTTAATAAAATATCTACTTGCTTAAATATTGAAACTACGGCTTCAAACGCTTGCTCAACATCGTTCCTATTACATACACTACCTACCCTATATGCAAAATGATGAGGATATTGCTGATGTAGTGTTATTAACCCTTGCTCATCCAAATCAAAACCGAATACGTTTGCTCCATTCTCTAAAAATGCACTAGCTTGAGCCTGTCCAATACCTGAAGCAGCCCCCGTTACAAATACCGTCTTACCTTTATATTCTTCAAACTTCATAACATCTCTCCTCAAAAAATAAACAAGAAGCCACCTCATTTGAGATGGCTTCTCTTTGGATTAATTGACAATGATCCAATCTTCCGCTAACAAATCACAGACTGTTGGTGTAAACATTGTGTAGCCCTCACCACGTACATTAATTAAAAAATACGGATTTAAAGTTTCACCATCATGCTCGCTTTGCCCAACAAGCTTCACATATAATTCTGCGCCGCCCCAACCTTTACGAATTACTTTTTCTCCTGCTTTTAAGCGTGGTAATATTTCTTCAAACTTCATATAACACTCATCCTTTTTTATCAAATACTTAGCAACTATCCATAATAATTTTACTATAAAAAAAATAATTATATAGCTTAAATTTCTTTTTAGCATGTAGGAATCTATTTTTTTCTTCATTTGCAGCTGCTCCATCGCCACTGTTAGCCCCATTGACCATCAAATTGCTTGAGGGCTGAATTGCTTACTAAAAAGATAACTGTGATGCTTACGATAAAGTGTGGACGATCTTCTACGTTGCCATTCTCCAATCGTTTCATTTTTCTCGTTTTAACAAATTTCAGCTTCTCCTTGTTTATTACTTTGCCAGTAGCATTGCCATTGAATATTTAGGACAGGTACTAATTTAACAGAACAAATCACAATTATCTGTTTTTTGTATATACTTTTTACTTCATATTACCTAAAATGGAAATATATATAGGAGGAATTATAAAATGAAAAAATTAATTTTTAGTGCAGCATTCGTATTAAGTTTAGGATTGGCTGGTTGTGGAGATGATGCCGCCAAAAAAGAACAGCCAAAAGAGGAAACACAAAAATCTGTGTCAACAGATAAAACTAATGATTCATCGAAAAAAGATGACGTACAAGAGAATGCAAATTTAAAAGCCATTAATACTTATACTAACAAAGAAGTAGGCATCAGTGGACAATCTGGACCGATACTCTACAATATCGAAGCTGTTCAATTAAAGAAAATTAAACCCAAAACTGAAGAAGCCGCTAATTTATTTGATGTAGCTGTAGGAGAAGAAGTAGATGCTTTAACTATTTCTATGAGTGGTGAAAATACATCTACTGAAGATATGAATTTTTATCTTGGGCAAGCCGTGATTATAACAAATACAAAAGAACAATTAGAGCCTGATATGATTTTATCTGAACATATAGAGGGTAACTATCTTGGGAAAGTAAAACATGAAGGCTATAATGTATATGTTTTAAAAAATTCCAAGGTTGAGGATTTAAAAAATATTGAAATTCGTGTGAGTGCTCCTACGAATTCTAATTTTGATCAGCAAGGTGAAGACGTTACTCATACTATTGAAGTAAATAAATAATAAAATGAAGTCACATTAGTGGCTTTTTTTGTGAAAACAAAATCGAGTAGAAGACTTTCCCACCACCGTACGCACAGTTCAGTATTGGGCGATTCAATCTCCTAGTGATAACGCTCATCCAGCTTAGTTACATCTTCCCCCGCTTTTCATTTGTGAAAGCTCGATGTAATATCTCGCTTTTCGTTAGTCGCCAATATCATAATTAACAAATTCCATCCAAGTTTTCAAAGTTTCCTCTATCTATACACTGTAAGACTGTGTTAATTTTTTTCACCTCATTCAGCTTTGACTTGAGCCACTATCTAAATGCGCTAAATCTTCTAAATTTAATTTTTTTACTATTTCATAGCCCTTTCCAGGACCTTTTGGCTTAACAATAACCATTCCCATGTTTGAAATTTTCCCTAATCCAACACCTTCAGGAAAGCTATGGGCAATAATTACTTGATTCATTCCTTGTGGCGGCTTTCTTTCTAACACGGATTGCAAATTTGATAATATTTTCGTTTGTTCATTGATAGAGATTTTCCCACCCAATTTATAGATCTCATACCAGAAGGGATCCATTCTTACATACGCATAAGGAAATGCGAGCTGTGCCGTTTCAAGTGTGCGACAAAAAGGACTTACGACAATTGGTGAACTAATCGGAATTTGGAAATAGCGTAGCATTTGTCCAAAGTAAATTGCCCCTCTTCGCCCGACTTCAGACAAATTTCTTTGAGTAAAACAATCTTGAAAATTTAAATATGGCTGATCTACACCGACCGTTGCTTCTCCATGCCTTGCATACAAAATATATCCACCTTTTTTCAATAAATCAAGGATTTTATCCAAATCCTTCATCTCCTCCCAATAATCCCATTCTAATTATTAGTACTATATGACATGAATTGCTCAAAAAATGTAAAAGTGAAAGTCGCAACAACTTTTCGTATTGTGAACCAGTACTTCACAGGTAGAACAGCTATATTATCCAGTAAATCCCTTTACTTCGCCGGTAGCGGACTTCGATCGATAAAGATAAAAAAGCTTCCTACAATTTTTTGTAGGAAGCTTAGAAATTTACTTTATCGGAATGTTTACGATTACTGTTGTCTCTAAATGTTTTGATGAGTCGATAGAAATTTGTCCGTTGTATTTATTGACAATTTCATTCACAATAAATAAGCCTTGCCCTCTAATTTTTTCATTTTCTGGTTTCTTTGTAGAAAATCCTTGCTTAAATATTTGTGAGACATTTCCAATATTAGGACCAGTATTTGTAATTTTGAACTCATACTGTGTTTCATCTGCATTACAGTAAATCGTTATTTTTCGTTGACACTCTGGTAATTCTATTGCCGCGTCAATGGCATTATCAATTAAATTCGACAAAATTTTAATTAAATCTGTTGTTTTAATTTTATTAAATGCATCATCCGAAATTGTAAAATCCATATCGATAGTATGATTTTGAGCTGTTAGTTTTTTCGTTTGCAACAATATTGATAAGCCTGGGTGATCAATATCTAATTTAAGTGACTCAATAGCTTGAACCTCTTTAGAAAGAGAAGATAAATATTGTTTTGCTTGCTCAGGTTTATCTAATTGAAGAAGTCCATGTAATACTTGTATATGATTTGTGAAATCATGCCTTATAGAAGACACCGAAGTAATTAAAGCTTTAATTTCTGCTTGGTATGTATCTTCTGTTGCTCCAACTTCCTTCGCCACTTCTTTTTGATACCATCTTTGTAAAAATAAAAAAGAACCAATAACGATTAGAATAAAAACACCATTAAAAATCAAGGTAAAAAGATTATCCTCTATCACTTTCCCTTTAATGCCATTCAGTTTATCTGCACTTATATCGATCCCTAGGTATCCAATAACATTTCCTCCATCATCCTCTATCGGTGCACCAACAGATACATAGGCACCATGAACAGAATCATGTATTACTTCCGTTACATAGGTTTCTCCCCTATAAGCTTTTTGTACTTCCGACTCAGGAACCGTACAGACTCCTCCAATATCGAAACTGTTCGTCATATTGGGAGGTAACCCCATAATCATTGCTGTAGAAACCTTTGGATTTTCAACCTCCAATGTATAAACAAATAATGCTCCAATTTTTTCTCTTGCATCATTTAAGTAGTCTCGTATTTCCCAATAATAATCGTTTTTTTGCGGGTTATTTAAAAATTGTTTGTACGCCTCGACATCCATTGAAGAGGCAATAGAAATCGCCGCTTCCAAACTTTGGTTTGCTATCGACTCTTCAACTGTCTTCTTCATTTTTAAATAAGATGTATAGATATTTAAACTAGTAAACAATAATAATAAGATCGTTGATAATATTAAAATTAATTTTATTTTTCGGTTTTTCATACAAACTGGTACTTCCTCATCTATAGAAATATAATGATGCATTCATTTAGTTTGAGCTGACTTTCGCATTAAACACAAAAATTGATAGCTGAAAATGACATGTTGTCATACTTTTTACTATTGCAACAATTCAAACCAACAATACTATTATACTATAGTAAACTTTATTTTTTATAGTTGTTTCGATTCGTTTTTTTTAGCCATTTTCTTAGTGGTTCGTACCCATTGAAAAATTTCGCAAGATGTTTTAGAAAGATTTGGACGCACATTGTTATCCACTTCAATCACTTTCTTTCATCGTGCTAATTGAGTGAAACAAGCGGATTTGTACTTTCGGCTTATTAGCATCGTTCCCATTCACTTAGATAAATACTATTTTACTCTTTTTTCACAACCAAGGATTCTTCGGCTCCCGAAAGAGAATATTTGTTCCTAGTTTAACATTACAAGAAGATTTTGGCTACCACCAACTGACATTCATCACCCACTTACCTATTGGGCTATCCCAAACTGAAAAGACCAGGCATATAATACCTGATCTTTGTATAAGTAAGTATTTATTTTTCTTTGCTAGATGTTCTTGACTTATCCTGTACTTTTAAAAATGTTGGCCGCTTACCGTATCCGTCTATAGATAAACGAAATAAAGACTTTTTAATATCCTGCCAATCTAAATCTGCTCCTATACTTAAATATGGAACACCTAATACTCGTAAATTTGCCATATAAAGAAGTATGAAGAACATCGAAATAAAGAATCCAAATAACCCCAAAAAAGCAGATGCTACAATAATAATTATCCTGAAAATACTCATTGCGGATACAATAGATTGATTGATGAGTGTAAAAGCTGCAATACTTGAAGTCGCAATAACTACAATCATGGAAGGACTCGTAACACCTGCTTTAATTGCTGCATCTCCAATAACTAATCCCCCAACAACACTTATTGAACCACTGATCACATTGGGTAGATGTATATTTGCTTCTCGAAATAATTCAAACATAAAAAGCATCATTAATATTTCAAGAATCGTTGGAAATGGGAGCCCCGTTCTTGATTCAACAACCGTCGCTAAAAGAATCAATGGCAATTGCTCTTGATGATGAGTCGTTAGCGCTAGCCAAAAACCTGGTAAAAGTACACTTAAAAAGATAGCTAATCTTCGTAATGAACGCTCCATAGAACTTACAATAACCGGATATTCATTATCCTCAGCTGATTTAAATAGTAACATTGAATTAGCAGGAGTAATAATGACATATGATACACCATCAACAATGATGAGAATACGCCCACTACTTAAAGCTTGTAAGGCAAAATCAGGACGTCCAGTATAATCATGTCTAGGTAGAATTTTTGCACTCTGCTCCATTCTTTCCATCAATAAATCTCCACTAAATACAACATCCGTATCCACTCGCTGCAGCTGTAATTTTATTTGCTCGAGCATCTTTTGATTTACGACATCTTCTAAATAAAGCACAGCTACCGTTGTTTTGGAACGTTTACCAAGTTCATAAGTTTCAACACTTAATGAATTAGTAGGTAATCGTTTTCGTAATAAAGCAATATTAATAAAAACATCCTCAATAAAATCATCTCTCGGGCCTTTGACAACTAATTCCAGGGTTGTTTCTTTAATGTCCCGATTAGGTTTTTTAGCAATATTACTTGAATACAACAAATTCATATCTTCAAAATACAGTAATACATGTCCTCTATAGACTTTTGTAATGGCATCATCTTTACTTGAAATTTTCTGAAGTTGAGGAATGTGTAAATTATTTTGTATATGTTCTTCTAACATTTCATCCTGCGATGCAGTAAATAGTGATTGAACTCGTTGCACAATAACGGTGTGTAGTAACCGCTCATTAATGATTCCTTCACATTTTATCACATGTACCTTATGTTGCTGAAAGACATATTCTTGGAATACCACATCAGCAGAGCGTTGAAATAGTGCCTTCAAAGATTTCAAGTTTAACTCTTGTTTCATTGACGAAATATTCCTCATCTCCTACTGAGCCAGCTCCAAATTAGTACATTAATCAATACACTTATGCATATTTTTCCCTTACTATTTAAAAATATTCAAGAATACAGGATGTTGAACAAAATGCTTTATCCAATCATCTTCCTTAAGTTTGCCATTTCGATAGCAGACATTGCCGCATCATAGCCTTTATTGCCTGATTTAGTGCCCGCACGTTCAATTGCTTGCTCGATATTTTCAGTTGTAACAATGCCAAAAATAACAGGTACATTTGTAGATAATGACACACTTGCAATACCTTTTGCCGATTCATTACATACATAGTCATAGTGTGTTGTTGAACCACGAATCACCGTACCTAATCCAATAATTGCGTCATAGGTATTTGTTTCAGCCAACTGTTTTGCGATGAAAGGAACTTCAAATGCACCAGGAACCCATGCTACATCGATCGAGTTTTCATCCACACCATGACGCTTTAAACCATCTAACGCCCCGTCCAATAATTTGCTTGTAATAAATTCATTGAAACGTCCTACTACTACTGCTATTTTTAAATCCGTACCAATTAATTGTGCTTCAAATGTTCTACCCATTTTTCTTCTCTCCTCTTTTATATCGTCAGTTTGTTTTCTTCAATTATTTGTTGACGTCGATAGGTTGCCAATGCTTCTACTGAAATCATTTTTAAATGATGTTGAGCTGCATACTTGATAAGGTCATTAAAGCGTAGCATTCTACCATCGTCGCCCATAATTTCACAAATAATGCCCACAGGGATACTATTACAAAGTTTGGCTAAATCAATTGTTGCTTCGGTATGACCTCTACGCTCTAAGACACCATTATCCTTCGCTATTAATGGAAATATATGGCCAGGTCTACGAAAATCCTCAGCCTTTGCTTGTGGTTCTATCATTTTTTCTATAGTCATCGCTCGTTCAAATGCGCTGATTCCTGTCGTTGTATTCACATGATCTATGCTAACTGTAAATGCCGTTTGATGATTATCTGTATTATGACGGACCATTGGGTGCAAGCCTAATTTCAGTGCAAGTTGCTGTGAAATCGGTGTACAAATAAGACCTCTTCCATAGGTCGCCATAAAGTTAATCGTTTCAGGTGTCATAAACTCCGCGAGCGCCAGTAAGTCTCCTTCATTTTCTCGGTCCTCATCATCTACAACAACAATCATCTTACCTTGTTTTAAATCCTCTATTGCTTCTTCAATTGAATGTAGCAATATCGCCACCTCCTGTTCAGTGTTAGTTAAAACCCGTTTTGTGCTAAGAAGTCTCTCGTAATGGTCGGCATTTCCTGTCCACGCTTCAGTTGATGCAAAATATATTTCCCAACTAAATCGGTTTCTATATTGACGAGATCTCCAATTTTCTTCATACCTAAAATTGTTTCCTTGTAAGTGTGCGGTATCAGTGCTACTGTGACACTATTCTTCTCGACTTGAAAAAGTGTTAAGCTCGTACCGTCAATGGTGATGGAACCCTTTGGAATACAATAGCCCGTTAACTCCTCTGACAACTCAAAATCAATATAGACTGCATTTGCTAATGCTCGCTTACGCAATATTTTTCCTACTCCGTCTACATGTCCTGATACAAAATGTCCACCGAAACGTCCATTAGCAGACATGGCGCGCTCTAAATTTACCGGATCTCCTACAGCAAGCTGCTGTAAATTTGTTGCTTTCACCGATTCAGGCATCACATCCATCGTCAGCTCCTGTTCATTAAAATGTATCACCGTTAAACAAACACCATTGACCGCTATACTGTCCCCGAGCTTTACATCCTCCACCATTTTCGATGAAATAACGGTGATTTTCATACTTTGTCGATTGCTTTGCAAAGTTTTTACTGTACCAATATCTTCAACAATCCCTGTAAACAATTTTCCACCTACTTCCTATGCTTTGAGAGTTCCGATTTTTTGCGGTTGTCCCTCCTCCCAGCATTAAAAAAATTTCATTCAAACAAAAAACCCCTTTCATCAAAGGGGTTTGGGAGTTCATATAAATAAGACGTCAACAAACAAACCTAATGGATACAATTTTTTTCCATAGGCTATCATCTCATTGTTCTTCTCCCATCCAGACTGTCACTGTCGGTTTTGGATTTGCACCAAATCAGCTTGCGCTCACGGACTTTGAATTACTTCATCACCGCCGATTGGGAATTTCACCCTACCCCGAAGAACATACTACTATTCAATTCGTTAGCTAAATAATAAATCAATTTCGCCTTGGCGTAATTGTGTCCGGAGGCTTTATCTTCATTTTAGTGGGTGTCCAAACACCTACTGAATGAAAATAAAAAAACTTCCCAACTTAAATGATGGGAAGTAGTTAACAAAAGCATACTCAAATAAACCTTGTAAATTCAACCGAATTTAAAAAGCTCATACTTTTACCCTTCTCCCATCCAGACTATAACTGTCGGTTTTGGATTTGCACCAAATCAGCTTGCGCTCACGGACTTTGAATTACTTCATCACCGCCGATTGGGAATTTCACCCTACCCCGAAGGATTTTTTTATTTAGCTATTTCTTACGATAACACTATTTTATTATATTATCCAGATAATTCTTAATAAAAATCTTTTCTCTAATTCATTTCTTTTCACAAGTTGCACTGTCGTTGCGTTTTCAATGTCACTACTTAAATGAAAATAAAAACAGCCACCACCTTTGGTCATTAATAAAGACCAACGGCGTGGCTGTTCAAAAAGATTATACAGTTAAACTACCGTCTACAGAGACAACAGCACCAGCCATAAAGCTTGCTTTATCTGAAGCTAAAAATAGGACCGCTTCTGCTACTTCTTCTGGTTCACCATGGCGTCCCATACGTACACGTGACATTTCTTCTGGTACGTATCCTGTTTTTTCAAGTGTTTCACCAACACTATGGAATAATGGTGTAACAATACCACCTGGACACACAGCATTAACACGAATACCTTTATTTGCATACTCGATCGCTACACCTTTCGTTAAACCGATTACTGCATGTTTACTCGCGGAGTATACAGCAATACTGTGTTCTGGACGAATACCTGCAGATGAAGCAGTATTTATAATTGACCCTTTCCCCTGCTTCTCCATTACTGGAATGACATATTTCATACCTAGAAAAATACCTTTTACATTGATATCCATAAGACGATCGTATTCTTCCAATTCAACCATTGTAAATGGTGCAAACTTTTGAATGATGCCAGCGTTATTGAAGAATACATCGATACGGCCATATGTGTTTATAGCTTGCTTTACATAATTCTGAACATCCTCTACTTTGGAAACATCCGCTTTAACGAATATCCCTTCACCGCCATTTTGTTGAATTAGTTTAAGAGTCTCTTCTCCAGTTTTCTCGTTAAAATCAACTAACACGACTTTATAGCCATTCTCAGCAAATTTAATACTAGTTGCTCTACCAATTCCACTACCTGAACCTGTAATAACTGCAATTTGATTATTTGTCATATTCTCTTCCTCTTTTCGCTTTTATATTTATTACGTATTCACAAATATTTTCTCAATTGGTGGCCATCTTTGCTTTTCCATGCTTATGGCCCTTAGTTTAATTTCATTTTCATATAATCATTGTAATTACCGTCAAAGATACTCGTACCAGTTGGGGAAAGCTCCACCATTTTGTACGCTAGCTTATTGAGAAAATATCGATCATGCGAAATAAAGAAAAGTGTTCCCTCAAAATTCAAAAGAGCCTGTTCCAATACTTCTTTACTATATAAATCAAGATGATTAGTTGGTTCATCCATAATAAGCACATTAGCTTTTTGCAATACGAGTTTCGATAAAGCTACTCGTGCTCTCTCACCTCCGCTGAGGGCAGATATCTTTTTAAACACATCTTCACCAGTAAATAAGAAATTCCCTAAAACAGTACGAACTCTCGCTTCTTCAACGTGCGGGAATATATTCCAGACCTCCTGTAAAATAGTGTTATTTGGATGTAAGTCCGACTGCTCTTGATCGTAATAACCTATCGTTACACCGTTCCCCCAAGTAATAACACCACTATTTGGTCTAATTTCCTTTAACAGTGTCTTTAATAATGTTGATTTTCCGACACCATTCGGACCAATTAATGCAACCTTTTCACCACGATGTAGCTGAAAACTAATATTTTTTAATAGCGGTTGCTGCTCGCATTCTGTGGCAAAAGAGATGGATAAGTCTCTTACCTTTAACACTTCCTTATGCGAGTTTTTTTCCATTGAAAATGCCATCTGTGTATGTTTTAAATCCTTTAGAGGCATCTCAATTCGTTCTATTCTCTCAAGCTGTTTTCTTTTGTTTTTTGCACTTCTAGAAGAAGTAGCCATAGCAATATTGCGTTGTATATAGTCTTCCATTTTTGATATTTCTTGCTGTTGCAAGGCGTATTTTTTTCCAAGCAATTTCCGATTTTTTTCTTTATTTTCTACATACTTAGAGTAATTGCCGACATATTTTCTAACTTCTGTTCGCTCAATCTCATAGATTACATTAACAAGTGCATCTAAAAAATATCGATCATGCGAAATGACAAGAATGGAACCTTGGTATGAGCTTAAATACGTTTCAAGCCAATTTAAAGTTGTCAAATCCAAATGATTCGTCGGTTCATCTAGCAATAATAAATCTGGCTGTTCTAGTAAAATTTTCGCCAGTGCAAGTCGAGTTTTTTGTCCTCCACTTAGCTGATGAATTGGGGTATTTTTAGACGTACTTTCAAAGCCCATGCCATTAAGAATGCTGTTTATTTTAGCTTCTATTTCATAGCCACCATGCTGCATAAACCATTCTGATTTTATTGCATATCGATCCATAATTTTTTCAAATTTTTTAGGATTGTCTATGAACAACGGTTCGCTCATCTTCTTTTCAAGCTCTCGAAGTTCTTTTTCAACCTTAAGAAGGTCAGATAACACTTCTAACATTTCAGCCCAAATTGTATTATCTAGATTCAATCCACTGTCTTGGCGCAAATAACCAATTTTAATACCTTTCCTGATGTAAAGCTCGCCATGATCATACGGAAGGTCTCCCGCAATGATCTTTAATAATGTTGATTTACCTGCCCCATTAACACCAATTAAGCCAATTTTGTCTCCCCGCTCAATTTTCATCGTTATATTTGAGAGAATTGGATCTCCCAAATAGCTTTTACTAATTCCATTTAATTGAAGTATCATTTACTTAATCTCCTTATAAATTTTGGCCATCTCTTTTGCAAAGCTAAAGACGCTTAACAGATGAATGGACATATAAGGTTACACATCTCTTTTCACTCCTATCAATTATGCCTCGGCATAGTTTCGTCCGGAATCGGCTTTGTGCTTAGGCCTGCACGAGGGCCGACACGATGTCGGTCATTTCGGTAATGCCACAGGACGCGGCGTTTTTACCGATGCAGGTCAGTTAGCCGTTATCGCATGGATGCGATGATTTTAGGCTAACATCCTTTGTGAACTCCTTTCCGATTTCGTGACATCCGCCGGAGGCTTTGGGCCAACATGATGTTGGTCACTCAGTCGTTGCCACAGGACGTGGCGTTCTTAGACTGAGTTCCTCTATTTCAGCAGGTGTTTGGACACCTGATGAAAGAAGTTAAAACAAAAAAGGCGCCGAAAGAACGGCGCCTTAAAAGTGCGAAAAAACCCTACAAGCAGGGGGTATATTTCTTATATGTCACAAAAGAACGTAAAAAAGCGCCGTACAGAACCGGCGCCACAATGCGTAAATATATTTATACAAATTCATCAAGATTACTGACTACAATTGTTAAAATAAGAAGGCAAAAGCTTCCGGGATCTGTTTTCGATATGAAATTTGCTTAAAAAAGGGCAGACTTCTCCCTTTGACAGCAAATCCCCAAGAAGCATGTAAGATTTTACCTCTTTTTCTACTAAGCCTTTCGCGAATACAGTTTCCATTACTTTTACCTCCTTTCGAATTCAATAATTCCCACTAATCTATCACAATTCTATAAAGAACACAAATTTCTTAGTCAAAATTATATACTCTAATCCTGGCTGTACCTCTTGATGTGGTGGCTGAAATTTAGGGTGACAGGTACTTTTTCATTCATTCAACTATATAAAAATTTTATAGATGATTGATCAATTGCCAGTTTTAAACACAACACCATAGCGCTTTTATATTCAAAGACTTTGATTTATTATTTTACAACAGATGTGTTGATTAACCATTTTTATACATTCGAAGAGGCTGATTTCCGTTACGGGCTACTCGCTTTCCTGCGGGCGAGCGTCGAGCCGCTTCCTCCGCTTCGCTCCGTGCAGGGTCTCGTCTGTCTCGCTTTCCCGCGGGAGTCGAGTAGCCCTACACTACAATCAGTTAAAATGGTAATATATTGGCAAATCTGTAACAAAAAAATCTTTTCATCGCTCAATAATAAACCTATTTTTCCCTAATCAACACGCCTGATTTTACAATTAAAATTCTTCTTTTCGTTATTGAAATCAACGTATTCTCAGGTACAATGTTTACCAATGAAAGTTTCTTGCCCTCTATAGCTAAAAAATAATGGCTCATCACCAAAAGTTGTGGGTGACATTTGTTAAGACGTATCCTTGTATATAAGTTGATTGGAGTGGCGACTGGGCGACTCCTTGGGGCACAGCGTCAGAGGAACGCGAGTGAAGCGGCTCATCGGACGCCCCCAGGAAGCTCTGCTCTGCGCGAAAGCGAAGCGTCAGCGGCAAATGTTTTATCTGTGCGAAAGCACAGCGGCAGCAAATGTTTTATCTGTGCGAAAGCGTAGCGACAGCAACAACAAAGCGCCCAGTCGGAACGGAAATCAACCACACGTTATGGTGATGATCCAAAATAATTCATTATTAGTAATAAAAAATGCGCGTTTAGAGTTATTTACAATCCGTTGTTTCATATCCTGTATAATCATGTCATTTTTTTAAGAATAGGCAGTAACATTTTCAAAACAAAAACGTCTTTACAACTAGATTATAAAGGAGAAAGTTTACATGAAATATATTATCTTTGATTTTGATGGAACATTGGCAGATTCTACGGCAGTGTTAGCATCAGCTTGGAATACAATTGCGCAAAAATATAAATTTAAAGGAATAGAGTTAAAGGAAATTGAATCATTGAAAAAATTATCTATAGCGGAACGAAGTAAATTATTCGACTTTCCTCTGTATAAATTGCCCATGATATTACCTCAGTTTTATCGCTTATATCGCCAGTCATTAAATGATGTTCATCTTTATAACGGTATGAAGGAAGTTCTAATGGAAATTGATAAAAGGGGCTATAAAATCCTTATCATTTCCTCCAATTCACAGGAGAACATTTTAGAATTTCTAAATATGAACGGCATTCATTGTGTGTCAAATGTTCTTTGTTCAAACCGTATTTTTGGTAAAGATAAAGTAATTAAAAAGTTTTTAAAGGACTCAAACATTACACCATCAGAAGTTATATATATTGGTGATGAACAAAGAGACATTGTGGCCTGCAAAAAAGTGGGAGTGCCTATTATTTGGGTTGGTTGGGGATATGACGCTATTGAAGTTGTTCAACAAGAGGAACCCGAGTACAAAGTTGCTACACCACAGGAAATTTTAAACATCATATAAACTAAAAGGATCATAGCGATTAAAGAATCGCTATGACCCTCTTGTTGTTGAAAGAATGAATGTGGCAATGAAATTAAGGTGTCCTAAAATACCGCTGTCACTTCATTTTCTTCGCGCAAACCTTGATAAGTTCCTTTAAAAAAACACTATGACTTTTTCAAGATTTCTACATATTTTTCTGCTGTTCTTATCTCAACAGTAAGAGAATTTTTACTATAGTTAGCTTTTATTAAAAATGGTACATCACTTGTATTTTGGAATCTAAAATCTAAACCACCATAGGAAACCGTAGCATCTCTTCCTTTTGGAACATACCCAACATCTAAGGAATGGTGATGACGTTCTACAAATTTTACTAGTACTTGATCAACCGCGTTAAACAGGGTTGAAGACGTTTGACAAATGCCTCCCCCAATGCCCATCACAACCTTTTTGTTAATGATTTCTGGTGCGGGCTGATAACCATTCGCTTCGTCTCTAGGTCCAACGACTGTATTAAAGGAGAAATTATCTCCACTCCCAACGATCACATTATTGATGGCCTCCGCAGAAAGTTCAATATTTTTATTTCTTCCTATATCAGTGGTACCGAAGTAAGTTGTATAAGATGCGACAACTACTTCTTCTAAATAAGGAATATCTTCAAAAGAATAACCGCTTTCGGTAATATAAAGAGGCAACTCCACTTTACCACCGGTCGCTGATGCTTCTAATATTCTCTCTACTAATTCACTTTCTTTTAAAACAATTAATGGACTCCCTTCCATTACTTTTCCTTGATCATCCAGTTTATCGAGGATCATACGCTTATCATAGCCGGCTGTTTGTTCATTTCCTCTCGCTAACTCTTTTGCTAATTGCTCAATTTGTTTTGTATAGGATTGTACATCACGCTCATAGTCCATTTCTTTCGGTGAAATTGTGTGTATGATTGCTTTGGTAGAAGGGTCCACAATTTCAACAACAACGGGCTCTGTTTGTTGTTCAAAGTTAACAGGCTTTTTTATTTCCCCAACTTCTCGCTCTGACTCTTGAATTTGTTGTTCTAGTTTTTTCTCATCATCCGTTTTCTCCTGACAGCCAACTAGTGTAATTGTGCCGATCATACACAGTATGGCCATCCACTTTTTCTTCAACATCAAACACCTACCTCTATCGTAATACTACAGAGACATCTTATTCGTGTATTGTTGATAGTGTGTTTCTTTTTATCATTTTTATTTGTTTATTAAATGAAAACACTTTACAAAATTGAGTGACGGAGTTTGTATTGAACAGCTATCATGTCATATCTTACCTATAAAGGAAATGTAATAATTATCGGTAGTTCACTTGCCGATAAAATTTCGATTCCTCCACTAGAATTCTTAGCATAAAAAAAGAACTGCCCCATCAGTTTCAACTGATTTTGGAACAGTTCATTGCTCTTATTTTTGGATAAACATTTGTGTCCAGTAATTGCCATCCTTCACATATCCTACACCAATATGTGTATAGCTTTCGCTCAGAATATTCGCTCTGTGACCTGAACTGTTCATCCATGCTTTCACAACTTCTTCTGCTGAGGGTTGACCCATTGCAATATTTTCGCCGGCTGATTTATAAGAAATACCGAAGTTTTTCATCATCGTAAATGGTGTACCGTAAGTTGGGCTTGTGTGATCAAAGTATTTTTTATCATGCATGTCTTGAGATTTATATTTTGCTACTCGTGAAAGCTCCCAATCTTCTTTAAATGCTGGAAGACCTGCCTTCACTCGTTCAGCATTGACAAGTTTCACAACCTCTTGCTCCACGCTTACTTGTTCGTTTGTAGGAATATTAATTTTTTCTCCTGGATTAATTTGATTTGGATTGGCAAGTTGCGGATTCGCATCAATTAGCTCTTGTACACCTGTTTGTGTTTTTGAGGCTATTTTCCAAAGAGTATCCCCAGTTTCTACTGTATATGAATCGGCTGCCATCGCCGCTACTGGAACTAATAATGAAGCTGATAATACTGAAGCTAATGCTACTTTTTTTACTTTGTTAAACATATAATTCATTCCTTCCTGATTCGCTCTATAAACATCGTAAATAGTTTTAGAGCAATATTCATCACTAAATATTTGGAAGGATTTTTACAGTTGTATTACAAGAGATACAGTAGACTAAACAATTACCAATATAGCGCTATTCTTAAGTTCTAATCTTGTAATATAGTTGCAACACTATTGTAACTGGGATATATTACTATAGTTTTCACAAGCAGAATGATAGTTATTATTACCAATACATGTTTTTAATGGCTCATCACCATCACGTGTGGTTGATTTCCGTTCCGGCTAGGACTTATTTACAAGGCATATATCTTAACAAATGTCATCCACTTTTAATGCTAATAAAATCGTAAAGTAAAAAGAAAAATCTTATTTAGCATATTTCACATAGAACCTATAGATTAATACTATATAAATCCAATCATATATAAGGGTGGCAAGTGAAATAATAGTGATCAATGGTGTTCTAAAGTACATATAGAAGCCTACTGCTGCAAACATAGTACCAATCATTTTACACACTGCTATGCCCATTGATTGGCCACTCAAATTCCCTCTTTGGATAAATAAAGCGATAAACAGCCCTGACATCATCAGATTTTGTGAAAATGCAGCATATTTACCTGCTATATCATTGAATTCATGGATCATCGCTAAAATAATAAAAAAACTTACCGCGAGCGTAATGAAAAAAGATGAGTAAAATATCTTTCTTGGAATCATTTTTTTATATTCTTTATAACCATAAAGCAAAAATTGCATCATAATAACGACGTCTAACATAAACCATAAGAAAGTAATGATCCTTTGCAGATCATTTTGTGGATACATAAAGGCAAAGATAAACTCCCAAGAAATATTGGCACAAATTGCGGCCATTGGCATGCCGTATTTCTTATCCTGAAATCCTCGTTTGATAATTAGTATGTAAGTAATAATCCAAAATAGCCCCATGCCTAATTGACAAATCAGTAGGAATTTCTCTTGCGTCATCTATACATACTCCTTCCCTCTATTAATGATTCTTCGATACTATATGTGAAGAATTCTATTTTTTATGTCTAAAAGATCTAAAGAAGGGTATGTAAATATTCAAGGCTTTAAAAAAAGAGTAAGAGGAAGCGCCTATACTTTCATTAATCAATCATATATAGTAAAAAGAGGTGATGATATGAAAACAAAGATTTATTTTGATAACGACCGATTGATCGCGGGTACTACCTTAAAGGATAACATCGAGCTAGAACAAAACAATATGGCACTGCATATATGTGTGAATGAAACGGATGTACTAGAAAATCGAAAAAAATTGGCTGCTACTTTGCATTGTGACTTGGATAATTTTATTTGTACTCAACAAACACATAGTGCTAATTTCCATAAAGTCACGATGTCTGATAAAGGACGTGGCGCTGAGCAAATGGACACTGCTATTGCTAATACCGATGCCCTTTACACATTAGAGCCGAATTTATTTTTATGTAGTTTTACAGCAGATTGCGTACCTGTTATTTTTTATAATGAAGTGAATGGTCTTATTGGCGTGGTTCATTCAGGCTGGCAAGGGACTGTCAAAGAAGTGACATTAAAGCTTTTCCAACATTTAATGGAGCATGAGCATTGTAACCCACAAGATTTTCATGTACAAATCGGTATGGCACTCAGTCAGCAGAAATTTGAAGTGGATGCAGATGTTTATGAAAAATTCAACAACCTTGGCTACGCTGAGGACTTTATGTATTTCAATGCACAAACGAATAAATATCATATCGATAATCAGCAAACTGTCAAAAAACAATGTGAGCTTGCAGGTATTCCTTCTAAGCAGATTTTGATTGATTCAACGTGCACATTCCTTAGCCCAGATGGTTTTTCCTACCGTCAAGATAAACAGGCTGGCAGACATTTAAGCTTTATTATGCGAAAAGAACAGTAAAAGAAAGGGACAATCCAGTTCTCTGTAAAATTAAAGACAAGTGAATGTATTATAAAACAGTAATATCAAGAGGTTGTCTTTAATGTCACACATTATATTAGTACATCACTCATATATAGTGATGTACTTTTTTGTTTGTTAGACCTCTAAATGAACTCACCAACTACCACAACTACCCTCTTCAAGTCCAGACTGCTGCCATTTATTAATTTCTGAATAGCATTTAAATAGATTGTTTCCTTACAAAATCGATAATGTAATCCAATTAACACCCTCCTATCTGGTTATGTTTGATTGCATCATATCATCGTTATAATTATTGGTCACATTTTCATATAAAATAAAATCCATATTGAAAGATGTTACAAAAAATGATGCAACATTTTCAATATGGATTAATTTTTAATGTAATAAAGTACCCAAACTATAACACAATGGTTATTTATTTGGATTTATTAGTTAAGGGTATAGTTTCTGATTGATTATCCCATTTAATTACCGCTTCAATCTTCGAATCCTCTGTAGCATTTGTACATCCGTTCGGCAACGTGAAAGTTCCATTTTCCTCTATTGGCACATCTCCTGATGAATTACTAATGGCATACTCTACTTTTTCTGGAATAGGTTGATTTCCTATAAACTTAATATACCCACTTGTTGGTTGACAGTCAGCAGATTTCTCAACTTCATAATGTACGGCCCAATTTTCGCTTTCTCCATATAATATAAATGTCTCACCTTCACAAGCGGTTAAAAGTAAGAGACTAAAGAAAATTACTAAAAATTTAATTTTCTTGCTAATCATTGATAACACCCTTTCAAATACATATTTTTAATCTATAATTGTGTATTTCTATTAGTTTCTTAACAAAAGTTAAGCATATTTATAAATATTTTACAATGTATAATTCATTAAAAGTATACAATATTTAGAAAATATGTATAATAAGAGATGAATATAGTTGCTATAAACATTTATAAATTTGCTGCAAAGGAGATGAAAGAATAAAACTATTATAAACAGTCTATTAGCACATATTCTCATAGTAGTACTTATAAAAAAGATGAAGTAAGTAATGAAGTTTCGATTACTCATGTTTGTTTTTAGCGCCTTTTTTGTTCTGTCTGTAAGTAAAGTTGCTTTAGCTAACGAAAATGAAGGAAGTTCTACAGTTATTGACTATGAATCGTCTCAATTATCCAATGAGGAATTGTTTCAAAAAGCCTTAGCTGGTGAATTAGTTAACAATGAGCATACTCAAGTATATGTAACTGTTACTGAAAGCGACAGTGAGCAGCCACAAGGACTATTATCAACAACCGAAGAAGATAAAGTAGAAATTACAAAAGTAGAAATCCATAAGGTACTTAGTGAAGAAGCCTTTCCAAATGGTGATGTAATTTCTAAAGGCGAAAGTGAAGTAACTTTATTAGCAGCTGGTTCATTAAGTGAAGACAAGTATCCAGCTTCTTCGAGTGTTGGAGTGAGAATTAAGCTAGATTATGATGGACAGTCATTAGGAGGGTTCTCTACAAGAAAACTTACTAGATACACAGTGACACCACTTAGATCAGACATTGCATTTAGTATGACTAGTTTAGAATATCAAGCAGCTAATTTTGGAACTGGATGGAAAGCAGACGGAACTATGTATGTTGCTTCTGAATATATGCCAAAACAACAAATTACATCTATTGTCTATAATTCACCAATGTCTCATACAACTAATTTTGTGAAATATACACCTATTAATAGCGATGTTATTGCCTCATCAGGAGTTACAGGTAAGTTTTCTTATAGACGTGGGAGCGGTTCAATTTTAACTCATCAATTTGATCTTTCTTGGTAACACCTATTTATATTATTCTTAAAGCACAGTTCACTGTTTCTATATAAACAGTGAGTCTGTGCTTTTTTAGTACATTGTTGATTTAGTTATTGAACAATATACTCAAAGTGTTCAGTAGATCCTCCACTTTTATTTCGGGTAGCGTCAGGAAAATGCGGATTTACAACGTTAAGGAAATTCCCATATTAAAAAAACCAATTTCTCAACATTTATTTTATTTGAGAAATTAGGTTTTTTTCATTGCTCCGTTAAAGCGCCCGATTGTTGAATATTAAAAAACACGATGACTGTAAAATAACTCCACAGTCATTTTGCTAAAGCCTCTTTTAGCTTAATAAGAAATTTTAAGAGCCAACTTCCTAGTCCCAATCCATATAAAAACTCACCTTTAGCTTTTCTTGCCCACAATCTGGACAATTTAGAACATCACTTTGATTAATTTCGTCTAAAGGCTTTGACGGCATTTGTGTATTACATCGAGGACAAGTATGAGTGTTCGTGTAAGATTGAGTTCCTGACTTCATATGTAAATGTACTTTATTTAATAGGTAACAACACTTCTGACAAACATATAGACCGTTGTAGCATTCAAAAGACGTTTCCTTGTTATTAATAAACTCTCTGATGTATTGCCGACCTTCTTCTTCCTCATACCATTCAAAAATCGAACTCAAGTTTATAAACCTAAATCCAATTCCTAAAAAGACATTTTGATTGTAAGAGCAATGTCCGCAGTTCAAATTACAAGCTACTCCCATAAATTTCAAATACCTCTCTTATCAAGTTTAGATGGAAAACAATACAGAGAGATTTTAACACAAATATCCAAATTTTAAAGGTGTTATTCCATAAAATGGCCCGATTGTTGAATAAGAAAAGATCCCGCATATCAACACAGGATCTTTAATCAATCTTTTTTATAAATGATCAATCGTTTATATAAAACTACAATATAAGTTCCTTTTAAATTACTGCAACATTAGATTGATTTAATTGTTGTAGTAAATAGGGTCATTTGTGTTAAAAAAGAGGATAGATTGAGCGAATTTTATTTAAGCTCTTCTATCCTTTTAATTTCTATACATATAATGTGTGACATTAAATAAGAATTCACTATTCAAAATAGTTTCAGCTTAAAACTTGACTTTTAATAAAATTCTCAATGGATTGTCCCTTTTCGATGTGTCTTTTTCACGGATATTCTCTTACATCGCGCTCGTATTTGTTCCTCTTATTAAACCGCTATTAGTTTTTATCATTTTCATAACGATTTTTTCCAATACCAAAAACAAAGTAGCTCATTGTAACGATCGCTAAGAAAATAATTCCTACAATGAGAGAAACTCTTGTATCCTCATTAAACCACATACCAATAAGCACCATTACTAAAAAAGCAATTGTTATATAGTTGGTAAGTGGCGAAAGTGGCATTTTGAATGGATGTTTCGACAGTTGTTCTCCTTTTATTTTTCTAAATCGTATTTGACTTATTAAAATAATAAACCACGGAATCATCCCTGGTAACACACTAGCACTGTAAACATAGACAAATAAATTTTCTGGTGCAATATAGCTTAAAATAACCCCAATGACCAAACCAACTAGCACACCTACAGTGCCAAATATCGGAATCCCATTACTTGAAAGCTTCGCAAAAAATGGAGGTGCTTGTCCATTCATCGCAAGCGTATATAGCATACGTCCCGCACTATAAATTCCACTATTACAACCTGACATTGCAGCTGTAATGACAACAAAATTAATAATCCCTGCCGCAGCAGTAATGCCAACCTTTGCAAACGTTGCAACAAATGGGCTACCAATCGTACCTAATTCATCCCACGGATAAACGGTCACAATGACAAAGATTGCACCAATATAAAATATTAAAATACGCCAAATAATACTTTGAATCGCGTTAGTAATCGTTTTTTGAGGATTTTTCGCTTCCCCTGCTGTAATCCCAATAAGTTCAACACCTTGATAAGCGGCAACGACTAATGATAGAGCGAAGAAGAAGCCCGACCAACCGCCTGTAAAGAAACCTCCATGATTCCATAGATTCGATAATCCGATTGCAATGCCATCATTACCAATCCCAAAGAAAATGAGACCAAAACCGGCAACAATCATTAATATAATCGTGACAATCTTAATCATAGCAAACCAAAATTCAAATTCTCCAAAAGATTTAACAGAAATAAAGTTGGCAACACCTAAAATTACCATTGCAATTAAACCCGGAATCCATGCTGGTAAATCTGGATACCAATATTGCATATATGTTCCTACTGCAATAATTTCTGACATCCCAACAATAACCCACTGGAACCAATTACTCCACGCCGTTAAATAACCAGCTAATGGATGAATATATTTATAGCCAAATGTTGCAAAGGAACCTGTACTAGGCTCCATATAGAGCATCTCTCCCATAGCTCGCATAATGAAAAAAATAAAAATACCTGCAATTGCATATGCAAGGAGCACGGAAGGCCCTGTCCACTGAATAGCACTTGCAGAACCCATAAATAGACCCACGCCAATTGTACCTCCAAGAGCAATCATCTGGATATGACGTGCCTCTAAACCTCTTTTTAATTCTTTATTTGCCACTCAAATAACGCCTCTTTCTCTGATGTTCTTTCTACGATGAATTATTTTTTAATAATAATAAATTATTTTGAAAAATACAATTGTATTTTTAGGAAAAACACGCTTGAGGGCTATAAAACAAGGATTTAAATCCATTCTTTCGTGGGATTCTATTAATTCTATCCATCAGTTTGAAGGTTCTATCCACCACTTTAGCGGAGCTATCCACCATTTTAACGGTTCTATCCACGACTTTAGCGGGCCTATCCACCATTTTGACGGGGCTATCCACGACTTCGATGGGGCTATCCGTCACTTTGAAGATTCTATCCGTCACTTTAGCGGGCCTATCCACCATTTTGACGGTTCTATCCACCACTTTAGCGGGGCTATCCGTCACTTTGAGGGTTCTATCCACGACTTTAGCGGAGCTATCCACCATTTTAACGGTTCTATCCACGACTTTAGCGGGCCTATCCACCATTTTGACGGGGCTATCCGTCACTTTGAAGATTCTATCCGTCACTTTAAAGGGTCTAACCGCTATCTATTTTCATTACGTAAAAAAAACTCTATCGCATCATCTAAGGATGAATGGGATAGAGTTTACTTTGTTACTGCAATAACGTCTGTTCTTGGAGCTTTGCAGAGAAGTATTTGCGTGCATCTGCTGTTAAAATTTGCAATAGCATAACCTCTTCTTGACGCGCAAATTCTACAAACATTCCACTTAAATTTTCATAAACATATTGGATTTTAAAGCCGCTATCCAAATATTGATCTATCTTTTTTATTTCTTCTGTGCTTTGTTGGTATTCTGACATGCCATCACCTCACCTTTCGATTTAGGGTGTCTACATTAATCGGCACCTTTTACTTCTAATAGCGGATCTGGTTGCTCAATGATATCATCCTCAGTTGGCACAGGCACTTGTTGCTGCCCAAATAATTCGTCCAAATTATGACCAGCTGTAATACCTAAATACTTTGCATCACTTGGATCTTCTAGCTCAGCTTGAGGGTACTTTTTAAACCACCAATACTTCGCTAATACATAATAGACAAATGCTCCTACAAAGAACCCTACTAAGGAAGAATAAGTGGCGAAAACATTGGCAACTGCCCCACCAATAATCCAAGCGATTAAACCAGCTAAGTTAAAGCCATTCCAATACTTAAATTGACCTTCTAATTCATACAGTTCTCTTACATGCACACGGCGTTTACGGATTAAATAATAATCAGCAAATAAAATACCGACAATCGCTGTTAAAATACCTCCGATAATTAATAGTGCATTTACTAATACACCAAATAAACTCCATGGCTGTGCAAGAATACCAATTATCCCCGCAATAACAACCCCAACCCAAAACGGTACTTTGGGGCCGCCGATATTTGAGAAAATTGTTGCCGCTGGGATAACATTTGCAGAAGTATTAGTTGACCATTGGGCTAACACAATCATTAACAGTAAGATTCCTAAAATAAAGCCACTAGCACTTTGCTGTAATGCATTTATCGGATCCGCAGAGGCAACTGCCATATAGCACACAGCACCAATCGTCACGATAAAGGTATTTGTAATCGGCATGACGATTAATGAACCAACTAACTGTGTTTTATTGCGTTTAAACCAATTACGTTCATTTTTTGGTGCTTTAAAGTAACGTGAAAGTGAAGGCATATCCGCTGCTAACGTGGACCAAAAGCCCATATTTGCCATGATGACTACCATAAATGCGGTAAAAGCAGCGAAACCAGTTGTCGGCGTCTCTACCCACGTCCAAATATTCTTTCCTTGAGCTACAGCATGATCTGCCAATGTATAATACATCCAGCAAGAAATTAAGATAATAATTGGCGCTGCTAAATCCGCAAATCGCTCAATCGATTTAATTCCTAGCGACGTATTAAAGAGTTGGAGTGCTGCAAAGACAATGAAACAGATAAACCAATTATCATAACCAAAAAGTAAATTCAAAATGCCGTTTATTGCAAGTGCTCCAAAATAAGTGTTCAGACCGAACC
Source organism: Lysinibacillus sp. TE18511 (assembly GCF_054062295.1). Classification (NCBI taxonomy): domain Bacteria; kingdom Bacillati; phylum Bacillota; class Bacilli; order Caryophanales; family Bacillaceae; genus Lysinibacillus; species Lysinibacillus sp. TE18511. Next base: position 83,996 of record NZ_JBSSFD010000008.1, on the reverse strand, counting down.
AACATGCAGCCGTTACCCCTCGGACAAGTGACGGAATATGTGTACCAAATGTACCGAATGGAGCACGCATATACACTGGGAATGATAAACCATGTTCGACCCCTATATCACCAATTAACGTCATAAATACACCAATTAAACAAGAGCCAATCAATGTTGCTAAAATCACCATTGGTAATGGTAAGCTCATGATTGCTGAACCACCAATTGCAAAAGCTGCTAAAACAATGGCCATTCCTATCCAAATTACTGCAAAACCAAATGTTCCAATATTTCTTTGTTGATGTGTCACTGGAAGTAAATCTGGGGATTTTAAATAATTCCCTTCACGTTCCATATACTCTCTCCTTTTTTGTTCAATTTCCGTGACAACTACATGAGGCGCCTTCCTTCAACATTTCAACAGGAAGGTGGAATTTCAGTTTATTTGAAAGCTTATTTACTTAGATAGACTGCTAATTAGAGCTTGACGTTCATTCCAAGTCATTGGTGGAACAGAAGATTTACGTTCAACCATTGTTATAGCACCATCTACAGGACAGACGATTGAGCATAAATTACAGCCTACACAATCTTCCTCTCGAACTTTCAGCATTGGTCGACCATCTTCTGAATATAAATCGATACATTGATGCGAAGTATCTTCACATGCAATATGACACTTATTACAGTTAATACAAACATCGTTATTAATTTCAGCCACGATTTTATAATTTAAATCCAAGTCACCCCAATTAGAATATCTGGAAACTGAGCGACCCACTAAATCCATGACAGAGGCAATGCCTTTATCATCTAAATAGTTATTAAGTCCATCAATCATATCTTCAACAATACTAAAGCCATGATGCATCGCTGCTGTACAAACTTGAACGCCCGTAGCTCCCATTAAGATAAACTCGGCAGCATCTTGCCAGTTGGATATACCACCAATGCCCGAAATTGGAACATTGACTAATGGATTACGTGCACACTCTGCAACCATATTGAGTGCAATTGGTTTCACGGCAGGACCACAATAGCCTCCATGTGCACCCTTTCCTGCTACATGAGGAACTGTATTCCATGTATCTAAATCGACACCGGCTAAACTGTTAATTGTATTAATCATACTAACGGCATCTGCTCCACCTCTTGTGGCCGCTTCTGCTGTTACCGTAATGTCGGTAATGTTTGGCGTTAACTTCACAATGACTGGTGTTTTCGCTGCCTCTTTCACCCAGTACGTTTGCTTTTCCACCAACTCAGGCACTTGACCAGAGGCAGAGCCCATTCCTCGTTCTGCCATCCCATGTGGACAACCAAAGTTAAGCTCAAGGCCATCGACTCCCACATCTTCTACTCGTTTAACAATCTCATGCCATTTTTCTTGTTTTGGCTCCACCATTAAAGAAGCGATGATTGCGTGATGTGGAAACCTTTTTTTAGTTTCATAGATTTCTTGTAAATTTACCTCTAACGGTCGATCCGTAATCAGTTCAATATTATTGAAGCCAGCTACTCTTTGTCCGTTAAAGCTAACAGCTGCAAAGCGTGAAGAAACATTTAAAATCGGATCCCCTAATGTTTTCCATACAGCTCCACCCCACCCCGCTTCAAATGCGCGTTGTACTTGATAACCTGAATTCGTTGGTGGTGCTGAGGCAAGCCAAAATGGATTGGGCGATTTGATGCCCGCTAAGTCAATGCGTAAGTCAGCCATATTAGTTCCTCCCTTATGCAATCTCACTTGGTTTCATCAATTATGCCTCGGCATAATTGCGTCCAGAATCGGCTTTGTGCTTAGGCCTGCACGATGCAGGTTAGTTAGCCGTTATCGCATGGATGCGATGATTTTAGGCTAACATCCCCTAAGAACTCCATTCCGATTCTGTGACATCCGCCGGAGGCATTGGGCCAACATGATGTTGGTCACTCAGTCGTTGCCACAGGACGTGGCGTTCTTAGACTGAGTTCCTCTATTTCAGCGGATATTGGGACACCTGCTGAAAGTAACTTAAACTTGCATTCACCTCACCACCTATAGAGGTGGGAGACTTCTGCAACTCATCTGTACCTGTCGCTACGCTTTCGGTACAAAAGACACTTTGCTGAAAGAAGTTAAACGTTCATGGATCTTATATGCTGCGTCTTTTCCTTGCTGTACAGCTGTAACTACCATCGCCTCGCCCTGTCCATTTCCGAAGACGACATCTCCACATGCAAATACTTTGTCATTCGAGGTTTGCATTGTCGTTTCATCAATATCCACAACACCATTTGTATGCTGTAAACCAAAAGCTTCGATCAATGACACAAAACGTGTTTGACCAATTGCCTTAATGACAGCGTCCACTTCAATAATAAAGTTGGAGCCTTCAACTTCCTCAGGTCTTTGACGACCATCTGCCCCCGCTTCACCGAGCTTCATTTTTACACATTCAATGCCTACTACCTTGCCTGCCTCATTACCAATAATTTTTTTCGGTGCTGTTAGCCACTTAAATTCAACACCATCCTGCTTGGCAAATTCATATTCGAATTTGTATGCAGTCATTTCTTTTTGTGTTCTTCTATAAAGAATTTGAACATTGTCAGCACCTAAACGTACAGCACATGTAGCACCATCAATCGCGGTATTTCCGGCTCCAATAACAGCTACTTGCTTCCCAACTATTTCTTTTGTAAGCGTTCCCATTTTTGTATTCCTAACAAACTCGATGGCATCATGTACGCCATCTAGCTCTTCCCCTTCAATGCCCAAATTCGGTACAGCTCCCATACCAACCGCCAAAATAATACTATTATATTGCTCTAAAATCTCATCCGCAGAAATATCAACACCGACAGCTGTATTCGTTTTGATTTCCACACCAAGCTTTTCAATTTGCTCGACCTCCCAATCAACGACTTCGTTTGGTAGGCGGAACGACACAATACCATAGCTACCTAAACCACCAGCTTTTGATTCAGCTTCATAGATTGTGACAGCATAGCCTAAACGACTAAGTTCACGAGCTGCAGATAAGCCAGCAGGTCCTGCACCAATAATCGCTACCTTCTGACCATTACTTTGCCCTTGCTTAAATAGCTGAGCATTTGTTTCCATTGCCCAATCTGTTGCATAGCGCTGTAACTCTCCGATTTTAATTGGCTTTGTTGAGGAATTTAGCACACACGCCCCTTCACATAGTTCCTCTGTTGGACAAACTCTTGCACAGCTTGCACCAATTGGATTTGCTTCTAATATAGTCGTAGCAGAGCCCTTCATATTACCAGAAGCAATTTTTTTTATGAAATTTGGGATTTGAATACTCGTTGGGCAAGCTTTAATACATGGTGCATCATAGCAATACAGGCATCGATTAGCTTCCTCCATTGCCTCATTCTTTGTCATCTTGCTCGTCAATTCCACAAAATTACGTCTTAGCTGTAAGGCCATTGGATTTTCTTGAATCGGAACCATTTCCACATCCCCCTCATGTGTTCATCTTTTCCGTAAAGTAATTTACGAAACCGATTGCTTTGTTCTCCATCCAAAGCAATCGGCCATTCGGTCATAAACTGAAAGAAGAAGCTAAATGTTTAGTGCTTCTGCAGCTGCTGTTTTTAATGGACGTTTTATATATTGCCCACTACCTAGTACACCAACAAATTCTTTATTTTTAATGACATACTCTCCGCGTACGAGTACACTGACTGGTTCGCCTGTTACTTCCCAACCTTCATATGGGTTATAATCCACATTCATATGGTGCGTTTTAGCCGAGATTTCTCGTTTGGCCTCTGGATCAAAAATAACGATATCGGCATCTGAACCGATGGCAATCGTTCCTTTTTGTGGGAATAGACCAAATATTTTTGCCGCACTAGTAGAAATCATATCGACGAACTCATTGATAGAAATTTTTCCTTTTGCTACACCTTCTGAATATAAAATACTGAAGCGATCTTCAATAAAAGGCCCACCGTTAGGAATTTTAGAAAAATCATTTAATCCTAATTGCTTTTTGCCCTTAAAACTAAACGAGCATTGATCAGAGCCAATCGTTTGTAGCTGCTTCGCTTTTAGCGCATTCCATAAATGTTCCTGATGATATTTTGGACGAAGCGGTGGGGACCAAACATATTTCGCACCCTCAAAGCCTGGTTGTGCTAAAGCAGATTGATCTAAAGTTAAATAAGGTGGGCAAGTTTCACCATAGACGTTATAGCCCTTTTCACGCGCTGCAATGATTTCGTCTACTGCCTCTTTACAAGTTACATGAACGACATAAAGAGTAGCGCCGGCGATATGGGCTAACTCAATCGCACGTTTTGTCGCTTCGCCCTCTAACTCAGCTGGACGAGTGAGTGCATGATAAATTGGCTCCTTATGACCTGCACGTCTAGCCTCTTCTACAAGCTCATCAATAACAGAACCATTTTCACAATGCACCATCACAACAGCACCAAGGTCTTTCGCTATTTTAAACGCCTTGAAAAGCGTGCGATCTGTCGCTTGAAATTCTTTTGCATAAGCCATAAAAACCTTTACGGAAGTAATACCCTCTTGCTCTAAAATTTGCGGTAATTCAGCTTCCGTTTCAGGGGTTAAATCACCAATCATTAAATGGAATCCATAGTCGATGGCTGATTTTCCTTTCGCCTTGTCATGCCACTTTTCAACGGCAGCTGAAAGTTTTTCCTCACCAGCCGTTAAGCAGAAGTCTAGAATAGTGGTTGTCCCACCGAAAGCCGCCGCAATTGTACCAGATCTCCAATCATCATCTGTCACTGTATTATTAAATGGCATATCTAAATGTGTATGCGGATCGATTCCTCCTGGCATCACATATTTACCAATAGCATCAATAATTTCTGCCCCTGCGTCCGTTAAGTTTTTGCCAATTTGAACAATTTTTCCGTTCTCTATTAAAATATCTGCCTCAAAAATATCCGCAGCCGTCGCTACTCGTCCACCTTTAATAATCTTCTTCATGCTGCCCCTCACCCTTCGTAAAATAATGGAAAATGTACTTCACAATGAAGAATTTACAATACCCGTCTTAATTTAACGTGTATGTCTCGCCCATACTGAACTTTGTTTGCAGCGTTAACACTGTTTCCAGTAGTACGTCTGCTCCTTTCGCACAATCTTCAAATGTTGTTTCCTCTTCCTCACAATGACTCTTACCATTAATACTTGGTACAAAAATCATGGCTGAAGGTACGATACTTGCAATATATTGCGCATCATGTCCTGCTCCGCTAAACATTCGATGAGCACTATAGCCGAAGCTTTGACAAGCCCTTTCCACCTCATTACAAATCTTTGTATCAAAATAGACTGTTTCCCTACCCCACAGCTTAACTGGCTTAATGCTACAACCCATTTCTTCTGTAGGAAGATTATTCAGTATGTCCTCAACCTTTTGCATAATTTGTGGGTTTTGATGACGTGAATCAATCGTAAAAGTCACATTGTTTGGTATAACTGTATGAATATTTGGAGAAACATTCACTCGACCAAAGGTAAACACTAACTGTTCATCAATTTTTCCGAGCTCTTCATGTAAATGCGTCATGATTTTCGAAGTCACAATCATTGGATCTTGACGCATGGACATTGGAGTTGTCCCCGCGTGATTGGATTGACCTGTAACCGTAATTTCATAACAAACCATGCCTAATACACCTTCAACAACTCCTATTTCCAGTTGTTTCGCCTCTAAAACTGGTCCTTGCTCGATATGCAATTCAAGATAAGCAAGTGCTTCTTTTAAGCGATTTTCTTGATCCCCTTCATAGCCGCTTGCTTGCAGTGCTTCTTCGAAACTAGTGCCCTTTTTGTCGACAGATTGCAGCATCTTTTCTTTTTCAAATTTGGATGAGATGACGCCAGAGCTCATCATTGCTGGATCAAAACGAGCACCTTCTTCATTCGTAAAATTAACAATCATTAACGGTATATCTAGCTCAATCTCGTTTTCCTTTAACGTTCTAATTGCCTCTATGGCTGTTAAAATGCCCAACACACCATCAAATTTCCCACCCTTTTCAACGGAATCTAAATGCGATCCCATGACAATTGGCGGGACATCCTTTTTCCCAGGTAGAATGGCATAAATATTGCCCATATCATCGACTTTAATATCCATCCCTAATTCTTCACAACACTCACAAAAATAGTTTCTTGCTAAAACATCTTCATTCGAAAGAGACAAACGGGTTACGCCACCATTTTCAGTAGCACCAAATTGACTAAATTGTTCAATTAACTCTTGCAATCGTCTACTATTACACTTATACATATGCAAGTCCTCTCTTTCACAGTAGTTAATACACATTCTATAAGAGATAAAAATTATGAGATATGGATAGCAAACTAAAAAAATATGTGCATCCGCACATAATATATGGTAAGTTATGTTCATAATAAGGGGGGAAAAAATGGGGACGATTCGCAAAATTGTAGAGGGAGTTCAATTCCCAATGCTAACATTAGTAGCTGGACAAAGCGGAACATATCGAAGAGTTACAGGGATTAACGTAGTAGAGAGCATCGATTTAATTATGTTTTGTAGACCTAATGAATTAGTTGTGACTACAGGTATTAATTTATCTTCACAAGGAGACTTAGAGCAGCTTGTTAAACTAGCTTTCTCTAAAAAAGTAGCAGGTTTCATTATTAATACTGGTCCATATATTCCGGAAATACCAGAATCAGTCATCACATTTGCCAACAAACATGATTTCCCTATTTTTCAAATGCCATGGAGTTTTCGAATAGCAGATCTATTAAGAACAACATTTCAATTTATTTCCAACCACCATCAAGAGCTTTCCATCGAAGAAAAGATTCTCTACAACTTACTTTTTCACTACAAACAAAACGCCCACTATATTAAAGATCAATTAACACATTTAGGTTTTCCACAAGGTAGTGAGTTTGCCATCATTTCATGCACAACAAATGGTGCACAAGCTAGTATTGACCGTTATGAGGTCATGATTCAATTTGCATTTCAAAATAGATATAAACGCTTCTTAAAACTAAAGCATAAAAATCACCTCATCTTTTTAATCGACAGAGCACAAATCAATACACCAAATACTCCCTTCTCAAAAATCGTTGAAGAAATATACGACAAAATAACGCAAAAAAATGGTTACTTGGATATTATCATTGGTAAAGGGAATTATCATAAAGAACTTGAAAATGTTCGCAAAAGCTATGATGAATCATTAACAGTAATCCAATTAGCAAAACTTCATAACAACCGTTTCCTATACAAATATAAAGAAATTGGTGCCTATAAAATAATAATGGCCGTGCAAAATCAAACATTAATCAAATCCTATAATCAAGACATCTTGGGTCAGCTTTACCGCTATGATGAATTGCATAACACAGATTATGTACAATTTTTACGCATTTTTCTCGAGGAAAATGGTAGTACTAGCAAGATTAGCGAACGCCAATTTATTCATCGCAACACAGTCCTTTATAAACTAAAAAAAATAGAAACACTATTAGATATGGACTTAAGTAACCCATTTACAAAAACAAATCTCTATATCGCATTTTTGATTGAAGATGTGTTGACGCATCAATAAACGTAATTATATCTATCTGAATTTTCGATTAATAGATTCACCTTCTAAATTACTTTATGCATTCATATAAAGTACAAATGGGTCGACTTTGCATTTTGTTGCCTCATATAAATGAATGTTAGCAAAACTAATTGTTTAGGAGGATTGAATCTTAGTGGCAAATTTAACAGGTCAAAACTGGCAAGTCAAAGATGAGCAATATGTTTGGCATGCTATGAAGCCCTATAATCCGAATGCAACGATGATTGTTGAAAAGTCAAAAGGAGCTTGGATTACAGACATTGGTGGGAAACGATACCTCGATGCAATGTCTGGTTTATGGTGCGTAAATGTTGGTTATGGACGTGAGGAAATTGCAAAAGTGGCTTATGAGCAATTACTAGAAAATACGTATACACCTTTATCGGTAGGTCATATACCTGCCATCCAATTAAGTGAAAAAATTAGTGAACTTCTAGGCGATGATTATGTCGTATTTTTCTCAAATAGTGGCTCTGAAGCAAATGAAGTTGCGTTTAAAATTGCACGACAATATCATCAGCAAAAGGGCAATGCTAGCCGCACAAAAATTATCTCTCGTTATCGTGCGTACCATGGTAGCTCTATGGGCGCATTAGCTGCAACGGGACAAGCTCAGCGCAAATATAAATATGAACCATTTGCTCCAGGATTTATTCATGTTTCGCCACCTGACTCTTATCGTGCTAATGAAGATCATATCAAAAATAACAATCCGACTTCATTACCATCTGTGCAGGCCATCGACAATGTGATGACTTGGGAGATGGCAGATACTATTGCCGCTGTTATTATGGAACCTATTATTACAGGCGGTGGTGTCATTATGCCACATGAAAATTATTTACGAGGAGTAAAAGCTGTCTGTGAAAAACATGGTGCCTTGCTAATTGTCGATGAGGTAATTTGTGGTTTTGGACGTACTGGAAAGGCATTTGGCTTCCAAAACTATGGGATTCAACCGGATATTGTGACAATGGCAAAAGGCTTAACGAGCGCTTATATGCCTCTATCTGCCACAGCTGTACGACGTGAACTTTATGAGGCGTTTGCAGGTAGCGAGGAGTATGACTTTTTCCGTCATGTCAACACGTTTGGTGGCTCTCCAGCAGCCTGTGCGGTTGCATTGAAAAACATTGAAATTATGGAACGGGAAAATCTATTTACACGCTCTGCGGAAGTGGGATCTCTTCTTCTATCTGAATTACAAGCGCAGTTAAAAGATCACCCATATGTAGGTAACATTCGTGGCAAGGGCTTATTAATAGGCGTTGAGCTTGTAAGCGATAAAAATAGTAAGGCGCCACTTGATATAGCTGATGTCAACAAGGTGATTAGCTTATGTAAAGATCAGGGATTAATTATCGGCAAAAATGGAGTCACTGTTGCGGGCTTTAACAATATCCTAACACTGTCTCCTCCACTGATTATCTCTTCGGATGAAAAAGATTTTATTGTGGAGAAATTTACGACTGCGTTAAACACACTTCTACAACAGCCATAAAATGAACTAATAATCAGTGGGGTTTTTTCTTCCCCACTGATTATTAGCCTTCACCAATCGGGTAAACGCAGGCCTTAGAAGTTGCTTAATAAATATGTCTAACTTTTTTGGGTCAGATCAATGGTCACCCGTTTTTTTGAGGGAAAATCAGTAATCGTTCTTGTTTTGTGAATCCTTTTTTTCCACTTTTTTCACTTCAGTTGTTTTTATTTCAATAAAATCCGCTTCTTCCCCAGCCTCCATACCATAGCTAGGATTTCGGTCTATACGAGTATAAGGATCCAGGTCAGTTGTATCAAGATCTTCATCCTCATCAAATCGCATAACAAGAATCGGTAACGATATTAGTCCAGCTAACCCAATGAATGCATAAATCCATCGCGACAATACCGCGGTTTGTCCACCAAACAAATAGGCGACTATATCAAATCCAAAGAATCCAATGAATCCCCAGTTGATTGCTCCAATGATGACCAACACTAAAGCGATTCTATAAACTACGCTCATGTTTACACCTCCTTCATTTGTAAATACGAAGCCAGTATACAGGTCCATTTTTCACATGTATAAAGCGTTCGATTTGCAGAAAAACCTGTCATAACAAGTGATAAAACTACAAACACTTATTGTAATTAAATTGCCCATTTTGACGGTCTTATTTTTTGCAATAACCGCTTTTTTATACAAAAGGCTGACTAGGCTAAGTCTTACTACAAACAAAGGAAATGTTAGTGAATCACAGATATTGAGCCGCTCTTTAATGACTCATCACCGTAGCATTAGCTGATTGCCGTTCCGACTTGGCACATTTCCTATAGACTATCGCTTTTCCGCTAAATATAGTTCATTAAATTCCTTTATTTTTGACATGATGATGCCTCCATATTGTTGATGAGCCATCATATTTTAAGAAATAAACATCCATTTCGTCCTCATTCTTGTTCTTATGGTCTTTGCGAATTCTTTTGTTAACAACTATCGTAATTTTTTCAAATATTATTTATATTATCAGAAAAAACCCTAATTATAGAATATAAGTGTGATATATTTACATAATACTCTATTTTTGGCTCATCGCCGAAAGTTGTGGGTGACATTTGTTAAGACGTATGCCTTGTATATAAGTTGATTGGAGTGGAGACTGGGCGACTCCTTGGGGATCAGCGTCAGAGGAACGAAGGCTAAGAGCATCACATCCTGTGATAACACCTTCGTGACCAACATCGTGTTGGCCCAAGCGGCTCATCGGACGCCCCCAGGAAGCTTTGCTCTGTGCGAAAGCGAAGCGTCAGCAAATGTTTTATCTGTGCGAAAGCGTAGCGACAGCAACAAATGTTTTATCTGTGCGAAAGTGCAACGACAGCAACAACAAAGCGCCCAGTCGGAACGGAAATCAACCACACGTTATGGTGATGAGCCCTATTTTTAGAGTACCTTATTAAACCTTTCCATCAACACGCTTACTAAAAACTGAAGGAGAGGGAGTAGGATAGGAGAAAGAATGAATGATGAAAAATAAAATTAAAAAAATCAACTTGTTATTTTATTTTTTTATCGTACTTATATTTACTTTTACACAATTCAACTTAACATGTCATGCTGCAGAACAATCAGAACCTATAATATTGGGTAAGCATTATGATATTTTTCGTGACCCGTCAAAAAAAATTACGATAGAAGATATATTAAGTGGTACATATGACAATTCCTTTGTCGCTAGTAAAGACAACTATTTATCTTTTGGGCATACGAATGATACGATTTGGCTACGCTTAGATGCCGATGAAATATTAAAGGATAAACAGGAGTCTTACTGGATAGAGGTAACAGACAAATTAGATAGCATTGAAATGTTTTTAGTGAAAGAAGATGGCTCCTATAGTGTTCAAAAGCGAGGCATATCAAATATTGATGAACAAAAAATTCATTTTCGTTCTAATTTATTTGAAATCGAAGATCCAACCGCCAAAGAAATTTATATAAAATTAGATGGACAATTACCATTAAATACAATTTCTTATCTTTTCACAACGGATAGCTTTGCCAATAAGATTATTGACTATAAATTTTTAACAGGGATTTTTTATGGATTCTTAACCGCATTATTAATCTACAATTTATTTCTATTTTTTTCGTTAAAAGAAAAAGCTTACTTTTACTATGTTTTGTATATGTTTAGTTTTATTCTCTATCAAGCTACTTTGAATTCTTTAGATATTGAACTAGTAGGACAACTTTTGCCTAAATGGTTGTTTATCAAATCCGCAGCCATAAGTGGCCATATATTATTTTTATTTATGATTCTATTTAGTAAAGAGTTTCTAGAACTAAAAAAATACTTACCTCGATTCCACAAAATAGGAAATATACTATTAGGGATCACTATATTTTCTTTAATTACTTCATTTATCATCCCTGATGTTACGATTGTAAATAATTTCACAAGTATTTTTGCTGTAGTTGTCTTTATTTTCCTTTGGTTATCAGGAATATTTGTGTGGTTAAAAGGCCACAAAATGGCTAGATTTTATATAGTCGGTTGGACTGTTCTGCTTGGTTCCATCATTGTACAAGCATTCGCTTTTTTAAGTATTATTCCTTTCCATCCAATTATATTTGAGGCTGTTCCTGCAGTGGGTGCTATTGTCGAAGCTATATTTTTGTCATTAGCCTTAGGCGATAAAATCAATATAATAAAAAAAGAGCATCAGGAAATGCAACAATTGCTCACTGAAACGCTCGAACATAAAGTCAAAGAACGAACACAAGAGCTAGAAAGTGCAAAACTTGACCTTGAAAAATTAGCAAATACAGATCGTCTTACTCAAATCCCTAATCGTGTAAGGTTAGACTATGTGTTAGCGGAAGCTATAGAACATGCCCAACATCATGACGCTCCGTTCTCTATAATTCTACTAGATATTGATTATTTTAAAGAAGTAAATGATGAGTTCGGCCATCAAGTAGGCGACTTAGTTTTAATAAACGTAGCCGAGATCCTGCAAAATACGATTCGACCGCAAGATACAATTGGAAGATGGGGTGGTGAGGAATTTTTAGTTATTTGCCCACAAACTACACTAGATGATGCTGTTAAGCTTTCTGAAAAGCTTCGTCAACAATTAGAAAATCATCAATTCCCTGTCGTGCACCGAAAAACTAGTAGCTTTGGTGTAACTAGCTATGTAGATGGTGATACACTAAATACTTTATTATTTAGATGTGATAAAGCTTTATATCAAGCAAAAGAACAAGGCAGAAATTGTGTTGAATTTTTAATAGATGATGTCCCTGTCTCTATCAAATAAAGACGCGTCAAAGACAGTAATTTTGTCTTGACGCTTTTTGCTTTTCGCTCCTCTCCCTGCACTCTTTGGCCAACCGTTACTTTTTAGCTAGATTCTATTCTACGAAAAACCCCTTTTAGCAGTTTTGCCAAAAGGGGTTCCATCTATTTCTGCCAATTATTCAGTTCCTTTAACAACTCAGGTAGCTGCAATTTCTTTACAGCAATCGGTGGTAATGCCTTGATAAACTCCTTACCGTACGACTTTGTTGAAATGCGGCGGTCTAAAACTATAAAGGCTCCTTTATCTTGTGATGAACGGATCAAACGACCAAAGCCTTGTTTAAAACGCATGATGGCTTCCGGTAATGATAACTCATTGAAGGAATTAAGACCTTGAGCAGTAAGATGTTTCGCTCGCGCCTTAAATACAGGCTCTTCTGGCGAAGAAAACGGTAAACGAACAACAATAACCGATGCCAGTGCGTCACCTGGAACGTCCACACCTTCCCAAAAGCTGTTTGTACCAAAGAGTACCGAATGGCTAAACTTTTGGAATGATTTCAGAATTCGCATACGGCTACCACCCGTAACGCCTTGTGCAAAAAGCATATAGTCATCCAGGAGTTCACTATCTTGAATAAGCTCTACAGTTTTGCGAAGCATGTCCTGCGCCGTAAATAATACGAAACAACGTCCTTCAGTCATCCGCACCGTACGGGTAATGGCTTGGGCAACCGCTTCAATATATTCATCCTGTGACACATGTTGAATATCAGGCATGTCCGTGACAATAAATGCTTTCGCTCCTGCATAATAGGCTGGTGGTGCTTGAAGCTTTATTACTTGCACACGATCAGAAATACCAAGCTGACGGGTCACAAAACGTTCATTGCCCGGCACAGTTAAAGTCCCTGAAGTCCAAACAATACTTGCCTGCTTACGAAGTGGTGCAAGTACTTTTTCGATAATAGGCGTGACATAAACAGGCTTTTTAAAGACATGCAAGCTTCCAGGAACACTCCGTAAATCAAATTCTAGCCACACTGAATTATCATCTTGTTGCGATAGGAAAATTTCCTCCCACTCAGCGATTTTCACCTTCAATTCACGGATCCAATAATGCCATTCTGATAATATATAGAGCTCGTTTTTATCTAATTGCTCAATATTATTTTCAAAGGTATGACCTACCTCTGTCGCAAGATCAAGCCACTGCTGTGTGAGCTTACTCACTTGCAAAAGCGGTTCTTTTGCTAACGATACATCCTCTAAAAACAAAGTCCTTTTGCTACTAGCTTGTTTCCCTTTTATTTGTTGCTGCATTTTTTGCACAGCTCGCTGAATTGTTTCATCGAATGTCCGTTGTAGGCGTATCAATTGTGCATCTAGTCGTTGTAAACTTTGCATAGGAACACGTTGTTTTTTCTTAGCTGCCTGACTGAATTGTTGGAATAAAGCCGTTTCCTCCATCGTTCCGATTTGGCCGAAAATATACTTCCACTGCGTATAAGAGAATACAATTTCGTCTTGTTGCATGGCGGATTGTACAAATTGATGTGCTTCATCAATAATCCATCCATCGATTTGTGTAAAAATCGGAGTTTGGCGGACTAAATCACTGAGCACCATAGAATGATTGGTCACAATACAATCGGCAAATTCACTATTTTTTAACGCTTGCTCATAGAAATCAAAGCCCCTTGAAGGTTTTTCATCAGGCATTTTGCGGATTTTCTCTAAAAATAACTGTCCGCCACCAGAAACATTGAGCTCACTTAACACACCTGTTTCTGTTTTAGTAAGCCAAACGAGAATCTGTAAAATCGTAAAGGTATCGTCATAGGATTCATCTGCATATGCCATACATTGCTCAAAACGTGTAAGGTCAATATAGTGCTGCATGCCCTTTAGAACAGCAATATTTACTTTAGTGCCAAGGATTTTTTCGATCTTGGGTAGCTCTTCTTCAACAAGCTGCTCCTGCAAGTGTGACGTATATGTGCTAATCGCAATTTTTTTATCGACTGCTCGAGCATACAAAATCGCAGGAAGTAAATAGCCTGCTGTTTTACCAATACCTGTTGAAGCCTCAATAACGCACTCTCTTTTGTCATTTAACGCCTGCCAAATAGTGTCCATCATCTCGAATTGTGCAGGTCGTTGCTCAAAATTCGGCATCGCCTTTGTCATTAATGATACTTTGTCAGCTGCCGTTTGTGGGTACGCTACAATCTCTGCATTATTTGTATACTTTTTTCGTCCATCACAAACAGCCAAATTGCGGTAATAGGAGACATTTTCATTAGTAGTGACATGCTGTCGTTTAATTTGAAGCGCCTCGAAGAACAGCTGGGATAAATTTGATTTTAATCTGAATGAACGTTTATGCATTTGTTCAAGCGTTAGCTGTGGGAGACTGAGTAGCTCCTTCCAGCAACGTATAAAGAGCTCAGCTGTTGCACGGGCATCATCGTCTGCTCGGTGTGCATTTGTTAGCTCTATATTTAAATCAGCCGCTAAATCACCTAGCTTAAAGCTGAGTGACATCGGGAACAATATTTTGGCAAGCTCAACCGTGTCCATCTTATTACCCTGCCATTTCGGTAAACCAGCACGCTTGAATTCTGCTTGTAAAAAAGATAAGTCGAAATCCGCATTATGCGCGACAAATACACAGTCAGCAAGTAATTCATATATGTAGTCGGCATGTGCCTCGAACGGCAAGGCATCCTTTACATCCTCATCCGTAATATGCGTTAAATCCTGAATAAAAGTTGGAATGGATTTACCTGGATAAATAAACTTCGTAAAGGTGCGCTCAATTTTCCAATCTTTCATAATAACAATTGCTATTTGAATCATTCGGTCCCCATTTGCCGGTGAATGACCAGTCGTCTCCAAATCTACAATTGCATACTTTTGACTTTCCATCATACATCTCAACTCACAGTTCACATTAGATAGATGAATTTTAACATATATTTGGCTTAGCGGCACCCCTTCGCCTTTTAGACAGCACATAAAAAAAAGCATGTACAATTTGTACATGCTTTCTCATTATTACATCACCGTTGCTTCTGGCTCATAGGATATCATTTCTTTAATCGTATTACCTTCTCCCATAATTGCAACCGTAGGCTTATGATCTTTTGCCTCTTCGTTGTCTACATACACATAAGATATAATAATCACAATATCTCCACATTGTACTAGACGTGCTGCTGCACCGTTCACACAAATAACGCCTGATCCACGCTCCCCTGCAATAATGTAGGTTTCAAAGCGTGCCCCATTGTTGTTATTGACGATATGCACCTTTTCATTCGGGAGCATACCTATTGCATCTAAAATATCCTCATCTATCGTGATCGATCCAACGTAATTTAAATCTGCTTGTGTCACTGTAGCACGGTGGATTTTACTATTCATCATCATTCGCAACATATTATAATCCTTCTTTCACATTAAAGATACAATTATCAATTAAACGAGTTTTACCCATATATACAGCCGCTGCTAACAGTACTTGCTCCGTTTCAGCCGTTATTGGTGTTAAGTCTGGATACGCTAATAGCTCAAAATAATCTATTTCTCCGTGTGTACGTGCTGCAATGTGATTCTTTGCTTTAGCAAGTGCATTCACTGCATCACCATTCGCTAAAAAGCTGTGACGAGCAAGCTGCAGTGCTTCATTAATTGCTGGTGCCTCTTTACGCTCTACTTCACTTAAATAGACATTACGAGAAGATTTGGCTAAGCCGTCCTCTTCACGCACAATTGGCACTACTCGCATGTCCAAAGGGAAATTAAAATCGCGTACCATCGTAGCAATAATAGCAACTTGTTGTGCATCCTTTTGGCCGAAATAAGCTCGTGTCGGCTGTGTTAGATGAAATAATTTTGATACAACCTGTAAAACGCCATCAAAATGGCCTGGACGGCTCGCCCCGCAAAGGATTGTTGCTTGTTCACCCGCATGGATACGAATACCGCCATCGTGAGGATACATTTCTTCAACACATGGTGCGAAAACAATATCTACACCAACAGACTCTGCCAAAGCAGTATCTCGTGGCAAATCACGCGGATAGCTTTCAAAGTCTTCATTTGGCCCAAATTGTGTTGGGTTTACAAAGATACTCATAACGACTAAGTCATTTTCAGAACGAGCTGTTTTTGCTAGCGTTAAATGGCCCTCATGTAAATAGCCCATTGTTGGCACGAGTCCAATTGTTTTTTGAGCTTGCTTCGCTGCTTGGATTTCCACATGTAATGCTTGTATTGTAGTTACGACTTGCATTATTTTACGCCCCCATATAGCTGATCCAATGCTTCCTCTTTCATCGTGAAGGAATGCTTCGGTGCTGGGAATGTGCCTGCTTTTACCGCTTCTACGTAACTAGCAATTCCACTGCTTGCTTCTCGGCCCATATTAGCAAACTGTTCCACAAATTTCGGTACATGGTGTGAACCGTAGCTTAGCATGTCATGATAAACCAATACTTGTCCATCAGCCTCAACACCGGCACCAATGCCAATCGTTGGAATGATAAGATTAGCAGATACCATTTCTGTTAACTGATGTGGAATACATTCTAAAACAACTGCACAAGCACCAGCCTCTTGGCATTGTTTCGCATCTTCGATAAGCTTCGTTGCCTGCTCAGCTGTTTTGCCCTGTACTTTGTAGCCACCGAGCACACCTGCCGATTGTGGTAATAAACCTAAATGTGCTACCACGGGAATACCAGCTGACGTTAATTTACGAATTGCTGATAGAACATCGTCTGCACCCTCTAACTTTAGTGCATCTGCTCCTGTTTCTTGCATCATGGTTACAGCCGTTTTCAACGTTTCGTTTACATCACCGTGATACGAACCAAATGGCATATCAACAACAACAAATGTGTCCTTTGCTCCGCGCCTTACTGCTTTTGCATGATGAACCATGTCCGCTACTGTTACTGGCATTGTAGAGTCATAACCTAGTACAACCATCCCTAGTGAATCTCCCACTAGAATCATATCGACGCCTGCATCCTCGGCAAATTTTGCAGCAGGGTAATCATAGGCAGTGAGCATAACGATTTTCTCACCTGCTGCCTTCATCTTTAAAAAATCTGAAGTTGTTTTCATTGTGTAGTCCTCCTTTTTTAAGGGAAGAAAACAGAAAAACCCCTCTGCACCTAAAATGGACAGAAGGGTAGTGTTTCGTTCGTCATCAAAAATACCTCTTGTCTTGAATTTTGATAAGAGGCCGTATCTTGATTTTTCATAGGCATACACAATCCAATATCTTTGAGAGCATAGCCTATTCCATTGAATCAAGTACTATTTTTGAACGCTTGTTTTCTTCCGTCCCTGTCTTTAAAAGATCAAGGCAGATATTTATTGTAAATGGTCTTACGTTTTTGAAGGTGCCGTTCACAAAAGGATACTGCCCTTCAGCACATACTATAACAGATTCCTCTACTAATCTTCAAATATTATTTTCTAATAAATGACGCCTATTATTTTATTGTTCATTAAAAAAGTATCAAAAAATTGGTTTTTGTTACTATTTTAAAGACATTATCGTCACGTTTAATTTCCGGCGCGTACTTATTGATAAAATTTGACAATCAATACTATACGTCGTATACTATCACCATACTATACAGCATATAATATGAACTCTTGTATAGGTAATGAAATGTGAGGTGAGAAAAGATGACATTTCAGCTTGGCTCAGCTTTACTTGACGCTTGTGTGCTCGCCATCGTCGAAAAAGAGGATGCTTATGGCTACTCATTAACACAGCAAGTACAATCTGTGATGGATATATCAGAATCTACGCTGTATCCAGTATTACGTCGTTTACAAAAAGCAAACTACTTAGCAACTTACGATCAGCCCTATCAAGGCAGAAATAGACGCTATTACCAAATTACCGAGCAAGGTCGAATTCGATTATTGGAGCTATTAAAAGAGTGGCAACTGTATAAAGAAAATATTGATTGTGTACTTTTAGGAGGGAAATATAATGAATAGAGCAAGCTATTTGAAAAAGCTACGGGGGAAATTACAACGTCTTCCAGCGCATGAGATTGATGCTGCGCTTGCCTATTATGAGGAATATTTCGATGAAGCAGGGGAAGAAAACGAGCAGCAGGTCATTCAACAACTAGGCTCCCCTTCTCATGTTGCATCACAAATAATGGCGGACTCTGCATTAAGGGATTTAGATGAAACCTCGACTTCGACTAAGAAGAATGTGACTGCTATTTGGCTCATCATTCTAGCAATATTATCTGCCCCACTTTCAATACCGTTATTGGCAGTTGCTATAGCACTTATTTTTTCATTTGGTGTAGTCATTTTCAGCGTTGTCTTTGCTATTATTGCAACTGTACTTAGTATCATTTTCGGTGGAATCGTTGCACTTATTTCAGGCATCTTCATTTTAACGGAGGACTGGCCGACAGCATTACTCTTTATGGGTGTTGGCTTTATTGTTACAGGTTTAGGCATCTTACTGTTCCCAGTCGTTGCTCGTTTTATTAAAAAAATAGTCGTTATTTGTGTTGAAGCACTAGCTAGACTATTCCATAAAATAACGAAAAAGCGGAAGGAGGGTTACTAATGATGTCTCGACATACACATATCGCTATGACTATGATTGCTTTTGGCATACTGTTAGCGCTAGTTGGTTATTTCTCTGGTGGAAAATGGAGTTTTGTGTTAACTGATGAAGGCATCCAGGTACCCAAGAACAATAATCTAGTAAAAAATTCTTATGAACTAGATGATTTTACTAGCATCAATATTGTCAATGACTATGGAGATGTTGAAATTGTTACTAGCGATCGTTATGCATTAGAAATGAATGTTGTGGAAGATGATGATATTACGTACAGTATTAAAGATAAAACATTAACTATCGAAACGAAGGGTAAGAAAAAAAATGAACTACAATTAGGGTTTGGTAGCTTTAATACTCCTTCCATCACAATCTACGTACCTGCAGATGTAAAATTGAATACCGTTGTCCTTAATAGTAATTTTGGGGATACTACCATTCATGATCTGAATTATCAGCAATTAAATCTGACAGGAGATTATGGAGATATAATACTTAAAAACACTACTGGTGATAAAACAGAGATTACTCAATCGTTTGGTGATATGAAGCTACAGCAATTTTCAAGTAATGGCTTCGTTGTCGAAAGTGAGAATGGTGATATTAACATCGATGGTACATTAAATGGACAATCTTCTATTACGTCTAACTTTGGAGATACTACACTTGACTTGCAAAACAAAAAAAGTGAAATTGGCTATGAATTAAACACGGACTTTGGGGATCTTACAGTTGATAAGAAAGAACAAGACGGCAATGTATCACAAGAATATAAAGGGGATCACCAACTAAAAGCAACAATTTCACATGGTGACTTAGAGTTAACGTTGAAATAAAATGAGCATCGGCAATTTAGATGATAGTAGCGGTTGTTCGTCGGTTGGACTCTTATTTGCGCCGCTAAAGTCGGGGTTTCCGCCGCTTGGACTCGCTTTTGCGCCGCTAAAAACCGTTGCTCCGCCGCTTGGACCCGCTTTTGCGCCGCTAAAAACCGTTGCTCCGCCGCTTGGACCCGCTTTTGCGCCGCTAAAAACCGTTGCTCCGCCGGTTGTGCTCGCTTTTGCGCCGCTAAAAACTCTTACTATAAATTGCATCGAACACAAAAGAAAGCTGCAAGATTCATAATGATTCTTGCAGCTTTTGGTTTATAAAATTTTTATATCTCCAGCGTAAATTGTTCGGACTGTGCCATCATCTTGAATCAGCTGTAGTACACCTTCATCCGTAACTCCATTGGCAATGCCTTCAAAGCGTCCACGTAAAGTTGTCACTTCAACACGTTGCCCAATGGTACATGACATTTGTTCCCATAGCTTTTTAATGCTAGCAAAGCCCTCTTTCACGTATAGTTCCGTAAATTGTTCTAAGTATTGTAAAATAGATGCGACAAGGGCTGCGCGATTAATTTCTTCACCCGCTTCTAAGCGTAAAGATGTTGCAATATTCGCAATCTCAGGTGAGAAATCTGATTCGACTTGGTTTGCATTAATACCGATGCCTACTAGTAGTGCTTGAACAAGATCTGCCTCAGCCTGCATCTCCGTTAAAATACCTGTGCATTTCTTGCCTTTAATGAGTAAATCATTGGGCCATTTAATGGCTGGCTCAACATGTTTATATAATGTTTTAATAGCCATTGTAACCGCAACTGCTACGACAAGCGTATACGATGAAGCTTGCTGAGGACTCACATCCGGCCTCACGATAATGGTCATCCAAATACCTGTACCTTTTGCAGACTCCCAAGGACGCGCCATACGACCACGACCAGCAGTTTGCTCCTCACCGATGATGATCGTGCCATGTGGTGCACCTTCCTGTGCAAGCTTATGGGCAATTGTTTGTGTTGAATCAACAACATCAAAATAGTGAATTTCACGCCCAAATCGTTCTGTATTTAAAAAAAGCTCAATTTGTGTTGGACTTAAGCTATTTGGCACACCCGTAAGTACATAGCCTTTTTTCTTTACGGTTTCAAATGTATAGCCTTCCTCCTGTAACGTCTGCATATGTTTCCATACAGCTGTTCGTGATACGCCAAGAGAATCTGCTAGCTCCTGACCTGAAACTGCTTCACCATTAGCAGCTAATATTCTTTTTAAAATTTCATCCTTCATGGAAATACTCATGCTCAAATCAATCCTTTAGTAAGTTCTACTATTCTCATCCTCTTATTAGTAATAATCATACTGTAAATTATGACAATTGACTACAAGCTATCATCAAATATCTTTCAGCTACCAATTATTCACTTTTCACCTATATTGCGTCAGATCGTTTTCTCTTTTATTAGGTCCTTTATGCGTAAAAGTCCACTCAATAATATGGTCGGTTATTCTGTCAAATCAATTTCGCACTGAAGTCTTTCAATCGCCCTTATTAGTTCACCTTCAACTGTATCTGCCTGCTCACTATTTGGAACATAATTTCCCCAAATATATTTAGCTTCTTCAAAGTACTTCATAACAACCCCCATAAAGATTCTTTAATCGGTTTCCAATCAGGATTTCTTTTATCTTCAATTCTGGGCTTTCTAACATGATGACTAAATTGCTCTTCTGAGACACCCAAACGAAAATAATTTGCTTGTGCCTCTACCAAAGAGATTTTATTAGCCCCTTCTTCATCTATATTTACTTTCTGAAAAGGATCATCCTCCCAAAAACAAATTGGACAGATGTCGTAATGGCCATCGCTATCAATTGTTTTATATCCACAACACGGACAAGGATATTTCATATAATCACCAGACTTTCAACTCTATTTTAACATTACATCGAAAGATAAAGTTCCGTTAAAGGCTCGCTGAGTAGAACCAACTTTGTTACTAAGGTTAAATGCACAGAGAGAAGTGTATTTGTTTTTACTCTTAGTTAGTTTTGTTCCATCTACTAACATGTTGTGCTGTTTATATTTGGCGAAAAAATAGAGCATCCATTAATAAGGAGCCGTCTCATGCATTTTTTGAGACGGCTCCTTGTCATACAGAAATTTTCATTCTTTGTTGAAATATTCATGTGCGATCCAATTCTTTATCGCTTGTCGGTCATTTTGAAGCTCGCCATTCACAACCGCTTCAAGCATTGCCTGCAACGCTTCTTTTACCCAAGGTCCACCCTTTTTTCCAGACCATTTTAACAAGTCCGTACCGTTTACAAGTAACGCCTGCTTATGCCTAATTGGAAGATTTGTCTGTATTTCCTGAATACTTTGCTGTGGCATTTGAACATCTAACTGTCTAAGCTCTGCAAAATAACAAGCTACCTCTAGTTCCTGTTGTGCATACAAAAAGTAATCCATATTCGTCCAGCCATTTTTTAAAGCTTCTAAAGCAGCTAAAACAGCTTTTACAAACGCCATTTCCTTATTCGATAAACGATAGCTGCCTAGCACCTCTCGCCATTGCTCACCCTGTAACAATGCAAAATATGCCCAGCCTAATAGCTTGTCCTGAACGTTAAACTCACGCCAGTGATCAGCTTGAAAATGACCATTCAAATAGGCTGCTAAACCACTTTCCTCTAACTTTTGAATGCCATTAAAAACATCTTTCCCTATCCATAGCTTATCGAGCTCTGCCTTTATGCGCTCTTTCGCAATCCAAGAAATATCCGCAGCCTTGATCTGCATTGCTGCCAACGTTTCTGATTCAATCACAAAACCAAGCTGTGCTGAAAAACGCACAGCTCGTAGCATTCGTAAAGCGTCTTCTGTAAAGCGTCTCTGTGCATTTCCAACAGCACGGATGACACCAGCCTCAATATCTTGGCGCCCTCCGTAATAATCAATAAAAGTACCATCACGGCGCATCGCTATGGCGTTCATCGTAAAATCACGGCGCTGTAAATCTTCTTTCAGCGAACGTACAAATTGCACTTCCTCTGGTCTACGATGATCAATATAATCTCCATCTGTGCGATATGTCGTGACCTCCACAGGTCCAGCTGGCACGATTACAAGTACCGTTCCATGCTGAATTCCTACATCAACCGTATGATTAAAAACAGACTTTACCTCTTCTGGCATGGCATTTGTTGCAACATCTACATCGTGGGCAGGACGACCGAGTATCGCATCTCGTACCGCACCACCAACGACCACGGCTTCAAAGCCTGCGTTTTCAAGTTGTTCAATAACTGAATAGGCTGCTTGCCATTCTTTATTGTTTTGCATGATTTCTTTCAGCAACCTTTTCGTACAATTTTTCATATTGTTCTACAATTTTAGATGAGTGGAATTTTTCATCAACAGCACGGATAGCCGCTTCTCGGAACCGTTGCAATTTCTCTTCATCATTCAATAGATTCACTGCATATTCTGCCACTGCATCTGTATCTCCTAATTCCACAATATAGCCGTCTACTTCGTGATCAATGACTTCTGGAATACCGCCAACAGCTGCTCCAATACAAGGTACACCACAAGCCATTGCTTCAAGTAAGACTAGCCCGAATGATTCCTGCTGTGAAAGTAGTAATTTAAGGTCACTTATAGCATACAATTCAGCCAAGTTTTCTTGTTTACCTAAAAATAGAACATCTTTCATATAGGGACTTTCCTTTACTTGATCCATGACACGATGCTTTTCTGGACCATCACCTACAAGCAATAGCTTTACCTTCATGTTTTCACGAATTTTCATAAAGGCGTCAATAATATGCGGAAGATTCTTAATTTTACGGAAGTTAGATACGTGAATAATCACTTTTTCATCTTCCTCAATTCCAAATTGTTCCTTTAAGATTCCTGGATTGCGTGGGAAGTATTCACGTTCATCAACAAAGTTGTAAATCGTAGTTATTGGTTTTACTGTATCAATAAGCTCGTATGTTTGTTGCTTTAATGCCTCTGACACTGTCGTAACAATATCAGATTTGTTAATGCCATACTTAATCGCCTGTGAAAGGGTAGAATCCTGCCCAAGCACCGAAATATCTGTACCATGTAACGTTGTGACAATACCAATGTCACGACCACTCATTTCTCGTGCTAAAACCGCACAAACAGCATGTGGTATTGCATAATGTACATGAAGCACATCTAGTTCTTCATCCTTAATCACGTCCGCCATTTTACTCGCTAATGCTATATCATATGGCGAATATTGAAATACTGAATAATTATTAACTTCTACTTCATGGAAAAAGACGGTTGGATAAATTTTGTTCAATCGAAATGGTACGCTTGAGGTGATGAAATGAATTTCGTGTCCTCTCTCTGCAAGCATTTTTCCTAATTCTGTTGCAATTACACCAGAGCCTCCAACTGTTGGATAACAGGTAATGCCGATTTTTAGCTTTCTCATTCGATTATCATCCTTTCTAAATCACGTCTTTTGTTAATTTCGTCTTTCTTGAATCAATCTCCAATCCACAAAGCCTTCCTGTAGGCCCTTAAGTAATATTTCTGCCGTTCCCATATTTGTGGCCAGTGGCACTTGGTAAACATCACAAAGACGAATAAGTGCAGAAACATCTGGCTCATGTGGTTGTGCTGTTAAAGGATCACGGAAAAAAATGACCATGTCCATATCATTATTGGCAATCATTGCGCCAATTTGTTGGTCGCCACCAAGTGGACCTGAGCAAAAACGTGTTACTGCTAAACCTGTAGCTTCAATCACACGCTGCCCCGTTGTACCTGTAGCAAACAGCGTATGCTCATTTAGTATATCTCGGTAAGCAATAGCAAACTGTACTAAATTATCTTTTTTGCGATCATGTGCAATTAATGCGATTTTCATAATGCTTCCATCCCAATCTTTAGATGATGTTTTCTAAACCATATACTAGTTGATCCATTTTCATGACCTCTTCTACACAAAAAGCAACACCGGACATAAAAGAATTACGATTTAATGAATCATGGCGAATTGTTAATAGTTGCCCGTCTCCACCAAATAGCACTTGCTGGTGTGCTACTAAACCAGGTAAGCGAACAGAGTGAATGCGCATGCCATCAAATTCTGCCCCTCTTGCACCTTCAATTGTTTCTTTTTCTTCTGGATGTCCTTGCATTTTTGTTGCTCGCACCTCTTGAATCAATTGTGCTGTTTTAACAGCTGTCCCAGATGGTGCATCTAACTTTTGATCATGGTGCAATTCAATAATTTCAACATCAGGTAAATATTTTGCTGCTTCCTTGGCAAATTTCATCATTAGAATTGCTCCGATTGCAAAGTTTGGTGCAATAATGCAGCCTAAGTCTTTTTCTTTAGCAATTGCTGATAATTCTTCTAGTTGTGCATCTGTAAAGCCTGTTGTACCAATTACAGGTCGTACATTTAAATTCAAGGCCTCTTTAGTATGCTTATAGACTGCATGCGGGTTCGTTAAATCCACTAATACGTCTGGTGCAGTTGCTTCTACAAGATCATGCATATCTGTAAAAATTGGTGCTGTATAACTTGCTGGAAACATTTCTAAATCAGCTAATGTTTTTCCTACTTCCTTATAATCAAGTACAGCTACTAATTCCATTTTGTCATGTTTCATGATCGTATGTACAGCTTCAGCTCCCATTTTACCTCTAGGTCCTGCTATTGCTACACGAATCGACATTATTCTTCATCCTTTCTAGTCCAGCGACCTTTATCCCTTGTTTCGAATTTATGTATGACACGTAAAAGTGCTTCATCTAATTTAATACCTTGTGCATTTGCAAAGCAAACTAAAACAAAGAAAAAGTCACCCAATTCTTCTTCGATACTATTCGCTTCCTCTGTGCTCTTTTTCTTCTTTTGCCCGTAAACGTCCTGCACTTCGCGAGACAATTCACCAAGCTCTTCGGTTAAACGTGCCAGTAACTCGAATGGTGGGAAATAGCCTTCCTTAAATTGTCCAATATAATCATCAACACGCTGTTGTAAAGCTTGCATTGTCACTTGTTCAGTCATCAAAATCACACTCCTACATACCATCGTATAAAATTTACACCATTGTTGTCAAAAACAATAAAATGTCAGATAATAGATATCACTACTTCATTTGTTTGAAACTTCAGGAGGTCATATGCTAAAACAGATTAAAATCCGCAATATCATCGCAATAATGCTCGGTGCTGCCATTTTTAGCTTTGGATTTGTCCACTTCAACATGCAAAATCAACTTGGTGAAGGTGGCTTAAGTGGGATTACACTCATACTTTACTTTACACTAGGCTGGGACCCTGCCTTAATGAATTTACTATTAAATATTCCAATGTTTATTATTGGTTATCGCTTACTTGGGAAAAAATCATTTATTTATACGCTTGTCGGAACTTTATCTGTTTCCGTTTTCCTTAAAATTTTTCAAAAATATCAATTTACTATTCATTTAGAGGACGATTTGTTACTCGTTGCTCTTTTTGCTGGGGTTTTTGTAGGACTTGGGCTCGGTATCGTCTTTCGCTTCGGAGGTACAACTGGTGGTGTAGATATTTTGGCTCGTCTTGGGCATAAATATTTTGGATGGAGTATGGGTAAAACGATGTTCATCTTTGACGCTGTCGTCATTATCTTATCATGGCTAACGTTTTTAGATGCACGCTCGATGATGTATACCCTTGTTGCAGTCTTTGTGGGCGCGCGTGTCATTGATTTAGTTCAAGAAGGAGCATATGCAGCACGTGGAGCACTTATTATTTCTGAAAAGTCTAGCGCGATTGCTGAGATGATTGCATTACGAATGGAACGTGGTATCACTATACTAGAAGGTCATGGTCATTTTACAAAGCAACAAAAAGAAGTTATTTATTGTGTAATTGGTCACAATGAAGTTGTACGCTTAAAATCTATTGTTCATGAGGTTGATCCACATGCTTTCGTATCTATAATAGAAGTACGAGATGTTGCAGGAGAAGGGTTTACCCTCGACGACCAAAAACAACCGCTCCATTAATATGCCTCACCACCAAAAGTTGTGAATGACATTTGTTAAAACGTATGCCTTATATATAAGTTGAGCGGAGACTGGGCGACTCCTTGGGGATCCGCGTCATAGAGCATTTCAGTAAAACCATAGTTTAACGGATGAAAAAACTTGCTATAGTGACATACCACTACAACAAGTTTTTTCATTAGTCGTCATTTCGCATATTTGTAAAGATTAATACTAGACGTAATAATTCTAATACAGCTACTGCTGCTGCGGCAACATATGTTAATGCTGCGGCACTTAATACTTTTCGTGCTGGACGCTCTTCTTCATTTGTAATAATTCCCAAAGAATTCATTTGTACTAACGCACGCTTTGAAGCATCAAACTCAACTGGTAACGTTACTAATTGGAAAAGCACACCTGCTGCTAACAATATGATACCTAAAAGCAACATATTCGTACTACTTGCAAAAATACCAATCATAACAAAGATCCATGACATATTTGATGAAATATTTGCTGCTGGAACTAACTTACTACGTAATGTAAGCATTGAATAAGCTTCTTTATGTTGGATGGCATGGCCAACCTCGTGGGCAGCAACTGCAGCACCTGCAATACTAGCCTCATAGAAGTTACTCTCCGATAGAGCAACTGTTTTTGTCGCCGGATTATAGTGATCAGACAACACACCTTGCGTTGGAACAACTCGTACATCATATAAACCGTTCGCATCTAAAATCGCACGCGCTACCTCTGCACCTGTTTGTCCCTTCATTGTACGTTCTTTTGCAAACTTATTATACGTGCCCTTTACTTTCATCTGTGCATAAAGTGGCAGTAGCATAATAATTGCAAAGTAAACAATATACATGCTTGTTGACAATTTTCTAACCCCTTTCTACCTCTATACTATAATTCTATAATCAATTACTTAATTCGGCAAATATTTACGCCACCTAATTGAGAAGATGGCTAGAAAAATGCATGCAATTGATAACCAAAAAGTAAAATAGCCAATATAATTTGTATACTCTGCTAGATCACGATACATTGGCATTTGTCCAAATACATAATCAATCACATCATTATGTAATGTCCATACCGCTGCCACGGCAACATGCCAATATGAAAAGACATATTTACCGATATAAAGGATTGCTTGGACAGCCATCGCAAAATGCGAGCCTACCAGCATCCAGCCCTGCCAACCGATCGATCCAGTTTCAATCAGTGTCCAAATATTCATGACATCAGCCCAGATCCCATACTTCACTAGTGTAACAAGTGCTAGCACTTCCATCAGCGGCCAACTTTTGCCCAAAATCCACGCTAACAATACAAAGCAAAAGAATAAACTGGCTGTCGGACTATCTGGCACAAAAATATAAAAAATCGGCTCCGTGTTGGCAAGTTGCCCTCCATACCAATAATATCCGTAAATAGTTCCTAATAGATTGATAATGAGTAATAATATTAAGAATGACTTATGCGTAAGGAGATACCAGATGTTTGCACGAGTAATTTGCATGATTAAAACTCCTTTATTTTCCGTCTTTACTAAGATGTCTTTTTTTATTTTTATTATGTATAAATATTCTTTTTTTATTGTTTTATTAATGCCAAAAAACTGGCTCATCACCATAACGTGTGGTTGATTTCCGTTCCGACTGGGCGCTTTGTTGCTGTCGCTTCGCTTTCGCACAGATAAAACATATGCCGCTGACGCTTCGCTTTCGCGCAGAGCAGAGCTTCCTGGGGGCGTCCGATGAGCCGCTTGGGCCAACACGATGTTGGTCACGAAGGCGTTATCACAGGACGTGATGCTCTTAGCCTTCGTTCCCCTCTCGCTGATCCCCAAGGAGTCGCCCAGCCTCCACTCCAATCAACTAATATACAGCGCATATATTAAAAAAAAATGTCATCCACAACTTTTGGTGATGAACCAAAAAACTACAAGCTAGATCATTTCTAGTTCATCTGACCGTCTTTTTCGACATTTTCCCCAAAAAAATATTATTTTTCGGGAACCATTTTGATGCAGGAACAGTCACATTATTATAGAAGTAGAAAAAAAGAGCCAGTTTCCTGACTCTTTTATACTAAGCTTATTCTTTAGCCTTTAAGCTCGCAATAAATTCAGCTAATTGCTTCGCTTCTTCATCTGTACCTTGGAATTGACCAGGTGGCATTCCGCCGCGACCATTATGGATAACATCTTCAACTTCTTCAGCTGTTAGTTTATTACCAACTAATGCTGGAGCAGCTGGGCCACCTTTTAAGTCAGCAGCATGACAGCCAATACAAGATTTAGCTTGTTCACCAGTGTCACCATTCCAAATTGCAAATCCAGGAAGTGATTCATCAATATCAACTTCAACTTCTTCTACAATTGCACCCATAGCTTTTTGAGCTTCCCAGTCATGGTTAACAACTGACTCCCATGTTAAGTAGAACATAGCAGCCAAAGTTAATAACATAAACGCTGTCGGTAACGGGCGTTTAGATGGACGGCGTTCTGGACCTTTGTCTAAAAATGGCATTAATAATAGCGCTGAAAATGCTAGACCTGGAATTACAATTGCTCCAATAACATTGTATGGACCAGAAGCATAAGTGTATTTTAATAATTGATACATGAATAAGAAATACCAGTCCGGTAATGGCACGTATGCTCTTGTTGGATCAGCTGGCCCTTCAAGTGGTGATGGATGAGCTACTGTTAATAATAAATAAGCAATTAAAAATACCGCACCAACCATCCATTCTTTTAGTAAGAAGTTCGGCCAGAAAGCTTCCGTCTTACCTGGATATTCGGAATAATCCTTTGGAACGTTCGGCATTCTATGATTCGCTTTAATACGAGAATCACCAACAAATTTCATTCCTTTTCCGCGATGCATTATGTCCCCTCCTTTAAAAAATCATCGAACCGTCAAGACTATTACAACGGTCCTGAAATTCCTTGACGACGAATCATGATAAAGTGTGCTGCAAGTAACCCAAACAATACTGCAGGTAAGAAGAATACATGAATCGCAAAGAATCGTGTTAACGTTTGAGCACCAAGAATAGTTGAGTCACCCGCTAATAAGATTTTAATATACTCACCGATAAACGGTACAGATGCAGCAATTTCGATACCTACTTTTGTAGCGAATAATGCTTTCATATCCCATGGTAATAAGTATCCTGTAAAACCAAGACCCATCATTACACCAAAAATACCTACACCAACCATCCAGTTTAATTCACGAGGTTTCTTATAAGAACCTGTAAAGAATACACGAAGAGTATGTAAGAACATCATTACGATTACTAATGAAGCTCCCCAGTGGTGCATACCGCGTACGATTTCACCGAATGCTACTTCGTTTTGTAAATAATAAACTGATTTCCAAGCATTCACTACGTCTGGTACATAGTACATTGTTAAAAACATACCAGAAAGTATTTGAATTACTGTGATAAAGAACGTTAATCCTCCGAAACAGTAAACGAATGCTGAAAAATGATGTGCAGGGTTCACGTGCTCTGGCACTTCGTGGTCGGCTATATCACGCCAAATAGGTGTAATATCTAAGCGTTCATCGACCCAATCATAAATTTTATTTAGCACTGTTTTGTACCCCCTTACTTAACTAGAGTATTTGCTTTAGTTGGACCAAGCGATAAGTAACCGTCTTCTTCTTTAACTTCATATTCATCCAATGGACCTAAAGGCGGTGTGCCTGCTACGTTTTTACCATTTTTCTCGTAACGTCCAGCGTGACAAGGACAGAAGAATTGATCTGGGTGTGCAGAATCTTCTCCCCAGTTCACCATGCATCCTAAATGCTTACAAACAGGAGACAACGCAACTATTTGATCGCCATCTTTGAAAACCCAAGCTACGTTTGTTACTTCTGATTTGTACCATGCGTCAACTTGTTCAAATTTTAAGTCAACTTTAACTGGTTTGTCAGTAATATCAGCGATTTTATGTTCTGTCTTTATAAAATCCCCACCATCATGCTTTTGTAATACTGGGTCAATTGCAAAACGAACCATCGGCATCAGCATACCTGCCGCCATAAAGCCACCTACACCAGTTAGTGTATAGCTTAGGAATTGACGACGTGAAACTCGATTATTACTCATTTTTTTCCCCCCTCTAACTTAAAGGTCAGTCCAACGGACATACTTTTACAAATAGTAATACTAGGACATATCTATGATATATCAAGTCCATAGCTTGGTCAATATAGCATTCTGTGGAAAGCTGGAGAATGTGAACATTTATTGAAACAAATTGCTAAATCTGTGCCCATTTGGTCGAAAGCATCGGAATCACTTGTCGCAATTGATCTTCAAGAATAGAGTTTTTCACACCTTTATCCATACTTTCTAACGGAATCGCTGGTAGCCAAATAACATTTACTTCATCTCCAATATTTGTCCAAGAATGGTCACAAGTAATGAAGAACACATGCTTAAAACCAGCATTATGTAATTGTGCCTCTAATTGCTTTGGCATTTCTTCGTCTTTTAAGATTACACTGTACGAAAATGGTGGCATCAGTAGTAGACGACCTTTAAATTGTTGTTCGACAAAAGATGTGAGCGATAACAAAAAATCTGCTTCTGAACCACTCTGTTTCATTTTTTCAGAAGTTAAATCGACGGATACGAGTGGAACAATTGCTGTATCAATAAATTCCTTCTGTGCCATAAACGATGTCATATCGTTTGCATTAAAATACATCCAACAAACCTCCCAATATTACATAAATCAATTTCGCCTTGGCGTAATTAATGTTGCTGTCGCTTCGCTTTCGCACAGATAAACAATGTTGCTGTCGCTTCGCTTTCGCACAGATAAACATTGTTGCTGTCGCTTCGCTTTCGCACAGATAAACATTGTTGCTGTCGCTTCGCTTTCGCACAGATCAATTGCCACAAGACGTGGTGTTCTTAGAATGGGTCCTCTATTTCAGTAGGCGTTTGGCACATCCACTGAATGAAGAAAAAAAAATGCCCTTCTCCACTCTTCAAAAGGATAACCAATAAAAAGCGAAAACAATCATTCACTAGTTATGTTACCATATCGAGGTGGATAAAGGACATTCAATTTTTAACTCTGTCTAACGTAAATTAGCTGTTTCCTTTAATGCTTGTAACAAATTAGACAATTCATAAAAGCGCTCTTCATCTCCTTGATCGAGAGCCTCATCAATCTGTGCGAGTAATTTTTCTTCTTGGAATACGAGTAAGCTGTTGGAAAGCAGCTCTTCTGCCAGTAAACGATCTTTTTCACTGACAATCAGTGCTTCCGGCATATAAGGGTTTTCTTCAAGAACTGCTAAGTATTGTGCACTTGGTGGTACATTTGGAAAATTCAATTGTATATACATATCTTCTTGTTCATGTAAGCGTAAATCATGGAAAGATTTCTCAGCATCTGCTGTCATTACATTGCCTTTGTAAAAACGAAATGGCACACCCGTTGAGTCAACGGTTGACATTACCATCGCTCTAGGACAATAGTGAGCTTCTTCAACAAATCGAATTCGTTTTAATAACTCATCATTACTTAATAAGTAATTCAAAATCCATACACATTCACGACGTTTCAATTGATAATTTTTTAAGAACCATCTAACAAATGCTTTTTTATCGACAACTGATACAGAAGCAGTCATACCCACTCCCTCCTTTACTCTAATTCTAAGGTTTCTAACTTCTCTTGCCACTCTAGTTCACCCGGTTGAATAGTTATTAATTGACCGAGTACTTCTTTAGCTTCTGAACGCTTCCCTTCCTCTAATAAGAAGTAAACATATTTTTCTAAAAATGCTGCATCTTCCTTAAAATCATTATATGCCAAATGGTAAAATTCGTATGCACGGTCGTACAATTCTAAATTTTCATATGCATCCGCAGCAAATGGGTATAATGTGCTCCATTCAAAATCATTTTGTTGCAACGTTTCAAATAATTCTATTACATCCTCATAACGCTCTTGTTGTGCCAACACAGAGATTAATGCTAACACTGCCTCCATGTATTCAGGATCTAACGCAATGGCTTCACGTAGATGCTGTTCGCCCTCAGCTGGCAAACCAGTTTTTAAAGCCATTTTACCAGCGAATAAATATAAGGACTTATCGTATTCGTCACGTGTTAATCCTTCCATAATTGCAGCGTATGCTTTTTTATTGTCTTCAATCATAGCATAGCTTTCGGCTAGCAATAAATAGGCAGAAAAATAATCCGGATCCAATTCCTTTAATTCCTCTAATTGTTTAATTGCCATTTCAAATTTTTGTGATTGGAAAGCTGAATATGCTGCACCAAATAAAATATCTGGCTTTATTTCACCCTCAAGCGCCTTTAAATAGTAATCTAAAGCTGTTTCATAGGCAGCCCCTGCACGATACACCTCAGCAAGTCGTTCAACAAGACTTACTCCTGCAAATTCAACTTGTTGTTCATTCAATTCCTCATACAGTCTTGCAGCCTCTAAAAAACGACCAGTTTCAAACAATAGTTCTGCTTTAGCAAATTGTAATAATGGTTCCTCCGGTAATATAGCTAGCGCCTCATTGATGCGCATTTCCGCTACTTCAAATAATCCTTGCATTTGATAATAATCCGCTAATACTAATAATGCCTGAGGATATTCTGGAGAGGTCTCCTCTATTTCTAATAAAAAATCTAACGCTTCATCTTCATCGCCAAGTTCCATTAAAACATTTGCACGATCAATTTTTAACTGTGCCTCTTCTGGGAATAAAAATTGTAAATGCTCCAGTACACGGTCTGCTTCCTTCATATACCCATACTGCATAAAAATTTCAGCTAGCTCATAAATTTCCTCAGGTAACTCCTTCATTAAAAATGATTCAAGTAGCTGTTCTATTAATGCTAAGTCCCCTTGTTCAAGTGCTTGCATCATTTCAGTCATCGCATTGTTCACAGTCTTCACCTATTCTTTCATTGATACCTTTATGCTACATAACATTTTCAACCGAAACAAGTAAAAAAACTCCCCAAAAGGCTTGGAGAGTCTAGCATTAGCTTTTACTTTACTTTACTACCTCTATATGCTCGAAAAATGGTGGATAAGAAACAGCAATACAATCGGCATCATCTAAAGTTACTGCCCCATCTGTTATAAGTGCTGCAACAGCGCCCATCATTCCAATACGATGATCACCATAGGTTTTAAGACTAGCACCTCGTAATGGCGTTGGTCCTTCAATAATCATTCCATCTTCGGTTGATTCAATATTAGCGCCTAGTTTTTTCAACTCATCCACTACAGCCGTTATCCGATCCGTTTCCTTCACTTTTAATTCCTCGGCATCCTTAATAATAGTTTTTCCATGTGCCTGCGTTGCTAATAAAGCAAGGATCGGGATTTCATCGATAAGTCGAGGAATAATATCTCCCTCAATTGTAGTTCCTTTTAATGCTGACGTTTCAATTGTAATTGTTGCTGTCGGCTCTGATTGGCTATCTTCGTTCGGCATAAGTGTCATAGTTGCTCCCATATTTTGAAGCACTTCAATGATACCATCTCTTGTTGGGTTAATTCCGACATTTTTTAGCATTATTTTACTACCTTCACAAATAGCTCCTGCAACTAAGAAAAAGGCAGCAGATGAAATATCACCCGGAACAGAAACATGCGTCCCCGTTAGAGTTTGCCCTCCTTGTATTGAAATAACACCATCCACCTCATCAACCTTTGCTCCAAATTGACGAAGCATTCTCTCAGTATGATCTCTAGATATTTCAGTTTCTCGAACAATTGTAGTACCTTCAGCACGTAAGCCTGCAAGTAAAATAGCAGACTTCACCTGTGCACTCGCAACAGGCATGTGATAATCTATAGCCCGTAATGTTGTACCTTGAATAGCTAGTGGCGTATATTGTCCATTTGCTCTTCCAGTAATATGGGTACCCATTTGACGTAATGGATCGATAACACGGCGCATTGGTCGTTTTCCAATAGACGCATCCCCTGTCATCACTGTGTGCACATTAGAACCAGCTAAAATCCCAAGCATTAAACGCGTTGTCGTACCAGAGTTCCCTGTGTATAGTACCTCTGAAGGTTCTTGCCACCCGTCTATACCTGGACTGTCGATGGATACATTTGTTCCTTCCACGTCAATTTTTACACCGAGTTTTCGGAAGCAGTCAATTGTACTTAAACAATCCTCACCTAATAAAAAGCCGTCAACTGTCGTTTTCCCCTTGGCAATAGCCCCAAACATAACAGAACGGTGAGAAACAGATTTGTCGCCAGGAATCGTTAAAGTCCCTTGTAAGGAAGGTTTATCATATTGTAATACTTTTTCACTCATCTTTTTCTTCCCTCCAATATGAAGATAGAAAGCGCCATAATTTCCGACGCTTTCTTTTAAACAGACATTTCCAATATAGATCGTCTACGAAATATAAGTTTCATAGTTAGCACGCTTTTGTATACACGCCGCTGCACGTTCACGGTCACTTTCGCTTTGTAAGCTAATAACAAGGATCCCGAAAACATCTTCACGTGACTCTACGATACGTAAATTAGTAATACTAATCGCTTCGTCTGCTAGCAATCCTGTCACCTCGGAAATAACCCCCGGATAGTCAGGAACATCAACATATAAGTCAAATGATGTAAACATAGCTCCTGCACTTATCGGTAATTCATCCCTTAGCTCCTTGGCAACCGCAAAATAGCTTTCAATGTCAGCTGAACCACCATTTAATAGCAGCTCCTTAACACGAGTCATTTCCTTTTCCCAGCATTCTAGTTGCGCAATAAGCTCATCACGATTTTGCAATGTAATATCTCGCCATAAAATCGGATTGGATGAGGCAATACGCGTTACATCACGGAAGCCACCTGCAGCAAGTGAACGTGTCATCGGATATTCCCCATTTTCTCCCCACAACTGATGTACAAGAGAAGCAGCAACGACATGTGGAAAATGACTAACTACAGCTGTCATATGATCATGCTCACGAGCAGATACACTTACAACTTTTGCATGTGTAAATTTTAAAAGACTTTCAAGCTGTGCCATATTGACAATTTCTTCACCAGCGAGTGGTGTTAGCATATAATACGCATTTTCAAAAAGGTGGGCCTTCGCAGCTAATACACCACTTTTATGAGAGCCTGCCATTGGATGCCCACCAATAAAAGTAATACCTAACTCACGTAATTCCCCAGCCTTTTGCATAATCGTTTTTTTTGTACTACCTGTATCTGTTACGATTACTTTATTTTTTAACGGCCATGTTTTTAATTGTTCCATCCATTCAAGTGTTGCGTTGACGGGAGTTCCAAAAATAATGACATCTATGTCGGCTGCAACTTTTTTCGGATCTGTCACAATATCATGAACGATGTTTAACGTTTTCGCATGTTCACGTGTTTTTGCATCCATATCATAGCCTATTATTTTTGTTTCAGGTGCCTTTTGTAATGCCAATGCAATCGAGCCTCCAATTAGACCAAGCCCGATAACAAGCACATTCCGTGTCATGCAAAAACCCCTTGCTCTTTTAGGACGTTTTCAAGGTGACCTAACAATGCTTCATTTTGAGCCTCTGTTCCGATGGTCACACGGATAAACCCAGGTAATCCTAACGCTTTTCCACTACGGATTATAAAGCCTCGCTTCATAAGCTCATTGAAAACAACATCACTATCAGCATTCGTATCAAAGAAAATAAAGTTCGTATCAGAAGGGAAGTATTTTAAATTATATTTTTCACAGAATTCAATATATTGTTTTTTGCCTTTTTCATTTGCTTCACGGCAAGCTTTTATAAATTCTTGGTCACTTATAGCAATTGTCGCAACTGCTTGACTTAAAATTGTATTATTAAATGGCGATCTTACTGGATCCAGCTTAGCAATTACTCCTGGTTGCCCTATTGCATAACCAACTCGGAAAGAAGCAAGACCATATGCTTTTGAGAATGTACGCAATAATAGTACATTTGGATACTCGTCGATTAATGGTAGAGTATCTTTGTGACCAGGATGCGTTACGTATTCGATATAAGCTTCATCTAATACGACTAGTACATCACTTGGTACCTTAGCTAAAAATGCACGTAATTCAACATCAGGAATCACAACGCCCGTTGGATTATTTGGACTACAAACCCAAACGACCGATGTTTTATCATCGATGGCTGCTACCATTGCATCTAAATCATGCGCACCTTCGATACAAGAAACTTTGCGTACCTCTGCCCCTTCAATTTCAGCATTATGCCAGTATTGAGAGAATGATGGGTCTGCCATGACTGTGTTCACACCAGGATACAACAGTGCACGAGTAATAATTGCAATAATATCGTCAGAGCCGTTACCAAAAAGAAGCTGTGTTTCATTGACACCTAAATGATTTGCAACAGCCGTACGTAAATTTTGTGCATAGCCATCTGGATAGATCGCATGATTTGCTGAATTATTTTGTAAATAAGCTGTTATCTTAGGTGAGCATCCAAATGGGTTTTCATTAGATGCTAATTTTACGACTTCTTGTAAGCCATATTCACGTTGTACTTCTTCAATTGGTTTACCAGGCTTATACGCTTGCATACCGTCCAGTTGTTGTTTCCATTTCATCTCAAACATCTCCTCTAATTATTTAGCTTGGGCTAAATCTGGTCTTAATTTCACTGCATCATTAAGATACAAGTGCTTTACATCTTTTTGTGCTACTTCCACATTCGCATGTATTAATATACGAATGCAAAGTGGCAATGCGTTTGGCACGTCTATTTCATGTGTACACATAACAGGTACATATTGCCACCCGTCCATTAATCGTACTGCACGTGCTGGAAATGCTGACGTAATATCAGGTGTTGTGGATATAAGTATGGAAGCAATATCATCTACCTCTACATTATTTGCTGCTACTACTTCACGCACTAACCTTGCTGTCTCATCCCATACAAGCTCTGGCTTGTCAGATTCAATTGTAATTGCTCCTCTAAGTCCACGAATCATACAAGCACCTCCGCTAATAGCTGTCGGAATTCGGCATCTACTTCTTTGCACTCCGCTAGATCAATTGGTCGCACAAAAGGTTTACCAATTTTTTCTAATAATACAAATTGTAAAATACCATACTCCGCTTTTTTATCTTTCATTAAATACTCTGTTAACTGTTCAAAAGAATACTCTTTCACAGCTTCAAAAGGATAGCCATTTTTTAATGCAAATTGCAAAAATGCTGTAGTGAAATTACGATTTAACTCACCGTATCGTTCACTTAATAATAAGCAATATACGAGCCCAATCATTACAGCCTCTCCATGCGCTACTTTTCCATAACCAGCAGCCGCCTCAATTGCATGCCCATAAGTATGACCTAAGTTTAAAAATTTTCGCACGGATTGCTCGGTTTCATCCTCTGCTACAATTTGCGCCTTCACTTCTATACCTTTTTTAAGTTGCTTTGCTAATTCTTCTGTGCTGAAATGAATAACTGTCTCTTCAGCCATTAATTCCTCTAACCATGCTGCATTAGAAATCATCGCATGTTTTATCACTTCTGCTGTTCCCGAACGTACCTCGCGCTCAGGTAAGCTTTCGATAAATACGGTATCATATATTACTCCCTCAGGTTGATAAAACGCACCAATCATATTCTTACCTAGTGGATGATTAATAGCTGTTTTACCACCTACTGCTGAGTCATGTGCTAAAATCGTCGTTGGGATTTGAATAAACGGTACACCACGCATGTAAGTGGCAGCTACAAAGCCTGTTAAATCACCTACAGCACCTCCACCGAATGCAAAAATAAATGATTTACGTGAGCATTTTTGTTCAAGTAAAAATGTTTGTGCCGCATTGTATTGTTCGAAGGTTTTACATGCCTCACCGCCTGGTAAAACAAACACCTCAAAATTATAAGGGAAATTTGCCTTGAAATAATCACCTTGTGCCACCCATACATTAGCATCCGTAAAAACAATTAGTTTATCAGCTTTTTGTAGCTGATCGTCAAATGCTTTTACTGCATCTGCTAAAAAATTATGCCCAAGTACAACCTCATATTGATGCGATTTCGTCGCTACTGGTACTCGCATAAATTAGAACCCCTTTGTATAACGACGTTGTTCGTCGATTTGAGCTTTTAGTTGAGGTAATTGATCACTATGGAATTGTTCCAATATTGCATTCGCTATTTCCCAGGCAATAACATGCTCTGCAACTACTGATGCTGCAGGTACTGCACAGCTATCTGAGCGCTCTACACTAGCTTTAAATGGCTCTTTCGTTTCAATATCAACACTTTGTAACGGTTTATATAACGTAGGGATTGGTTTCATCACACCACGTACGACAATAGGCATTCCTGTAGACATTCCACCTTCTAAACCACCCAGTCGATTTGTTGCTCGTGTGTAGCCTTCTTCCTCTGACCAAATGATTTCATCATGTACTTCAGAGCCTTTACGACGTGCCATTTCAAATCCAATTCCAAATTCAACACCTTTAAATGCATTGATAGATAGCATTGCAGCTGCTAGTTTTGAATCTAGCTTACGATCATAATGAACATATGAACCAACACCAGCTGGCATTCCTTCAACGATCACTTCAACTACGCCACCAATTGAGTCCCCCGCTTTTTTCGTTTCATCAATCGCTGCTACCATTTTGGCAGAAGCCTCTGGGTCAACACAATAGCAAGGGTCTGCTTCAACAATGGCACGAATTTCATCTGCAGATTTCCCTTCTAGTAAGGAAGAATCTGCTTTAATGCCAACGATTTCTGTTACATGTGACACAATGGAAATACCTAATTCATTTAATAGCGCCTTTGCAACAGAACCTACTGCTACTCGAACAGTTGTCTCACGTGCTGAAGAACGCTCTAACACATTGCGCAAATCATGGTGTCCGTATTTCATGCCACCTACTAAATCCGCATGCCCTGGACGTGGACGTGAAATTTGGCGTTTGATATCATCAGGATTCACATCTTCTGCCAATGGCTCTGCTCCCATAATTTTTGTCCAGTGCTTCCAGTCATCATTTGTGACTACGAGTGCTACGGGAGAACCAAGTGTTTGTCCGTGACGAACACCAGCAACTATTTCCACTGTATCCGTTTCGATTTGCATCCGACGACCGCGTCCATGTCCTCCTTGGCGACGTTTTAAATCGTGGTTAATTTTTTCTGCTGTAATTGGTAAGAGTGATGGTAAGCCCTCAATAATTGTTGTTAGTTGGGGTCCGTGTGACTCTCCCGCTGTTAAGTAACGCATAAACGCTTTCTCCCTTCAACTCGCTAAAGTATGTATTTTTCACTATAACATATATTCTCTAAAAAAACAGTCCTTTTGCAAATGTCATTAAAGTATCGCTTTAATTGTTTGCAAAATTCTAATTGTTCTAGCAACTCTCGAACTTAAATGCGAATATTCTGAACGATTTGGATAAAAAAACTTTTATCAGAAGCATTTAAAAAGGTTTATTTGATTTTAATAAAAATACGCTTTTTGCTTATAACAAGCGAAAAGCGTACGATTATCTATATCTAAGCCTTAAAATATGTACATGACATTCGCGTTGTCTACTGTACGATTGCTTTTCTTATATTATTAATTATTTTCGTCTATAGAAGAATGTATCCTCTACTTCAAACTCGTAACGAGATGGATTAAAGATTTGCTCTGTTGATCCAACAAATAAAATCCCATCCTTACGCAATGATTTACTAAAATTCGTATAAATCTGATCCTTTGCCTCTTCAGTAAAGTAAATCATAACATTGCGACAAACAATTAAATCATAATTAGAATCGTAATGATCTTTCAGTAAATTATGTTTCTTAAACGTCACACAGCGTTTAATTTCATCCTTGACTCTATAGAAAGAACCTTCTTGCTCAAAACACTTCGCTTTTATATCATTTGGCACTTCTGCTAAGGAACGCTCTGGATAGACACCAAGTTTCGCTTTTTGGATTACATTCTCATCTAAATCAGTAGCAATTATTTGAATTTGAGATAATGGTACTAATTGAGATAACACCATAACTAAAGAATAAGGTTCTTCACCAGTTGAACAAGCAGCACTCCAAATTTTTAAACGCTTATTAGATTGCAGTAATTTCGGAAATATTTTTTTCTGCAACACTTCCCAACGCTTACCATTTCGATAAAATTCGGAAACATTGATCGTCATCCGGTCTAAAAACTCATTCATTAAGTCACGATCTTGTTCAAGTGCCTTTAGAAAGTCTACAAAATTACGATAACCCTTTTTCTCATAGAGAGATGTTAATCGTCTTTTCATTTGCGCTTCTTTATATAAAGCTAAATCTATTCCTGTTTTGCGCTTTATACCTTCTATAAATTGTTCATAATCAGACATACGGTCTTCTTCCCCTCTAGCGTCATATTTCCATTATAGCGGAAAAGTGCCATTCCTGAAATAGTCTTTCACATGTAAACTAAGTTACTTAGTTGAGTTGTGTTTTTCCTCTAATAGTAAAACTTTCGAATGTTCTAATTCTAAGCGCATCTTTTCGGTTTCCATCGTGTATGTTTCTAATCGGAGCTTTTCTAACTCTACTTCCCTTTCAAGAGCCTTTAATTTAATTTTTTGTTTTCGTGTATATGCATCAGTAAAAATACCTGCTAAAGAAATAAGTACGCCCCCAATAATGGCTATAACCGCAATTGACAATGCATCCACATCCTTTCATTACTAATGATTATACGGCAAAATGGAAAAATAGTTTCATTTTCTTTCAATCTTTCGTTAATCTATCAAAAATATGGTTCTTCACCAAAACGTGTGGTTGATTTCCGTTCCGACTGGGCGCTTTGCCGCTGACGCTTCGCTTTCGCGCAGAGCAGAGCTTCCTGGGGGCGTCCGATGAGCCGCTTGGGGCAACAGGATGTTGGTCACGAAGGCGTTATCACAGGACGTGATGGTTTTAGCCTTCGTTCCTCTGCCTGCTCGCTCCAGGGTCTCGGGCCTACACGATGTAGGTCACGAAGGCGTTATCACAGGACGTGATGCTCTTAGCCTTCGTTCCTCTTTCGCTGATCCCCAAGGAGTCACCCAGCCTCCACTCCAATCAACTTATTTACATAGTATATGTTTTAACAAATGTCATCCACAACTTTTGGTGATGAGCCAAAAATATTCCTATTGATATTTTTGACTCTTCACCAAAATATGCACTAAACCTCACAAATTTTTCACATAAAAAATGAAGGCAGTTAGTCACCGCCTTCAAAGATTCAGTCTAAACCTCAACTCGATAATCTTTTAGCTCTTCTCTCAATTTTATCTTCATGAATTTTCCTACAGAGGTTTTCGGTACCTCATCTAAAAACACAATATCATCAGGAATCCATGTTTTATGAAATTTCGATTGTAAATCTTCTAGTAGCTCTGATTTCGTAATGGACTCCTTAAATTCAGGCTTTGGTACAACACATGCAAGCGGTCGTTCAATCCATTTTTCATGAGGGATTGCTATAACAGCAGCTTCAAACACTTTAGGATGTGACATCAAAGCATTTTCAAGCTCCACTGATGAGATCCATTCCCCACCGCTTTTAATTAAATCCTTTGTACGATCTGTAATTTTTATATAACCATCTACTGTCACTACCGCAATATCTCCAGTGTAGAGCCAGCCATCTTTAAAGGCTTCCTTTGTTCGCTCATCGTTGTAGTACTCTCCAGCAATCCACGGACCCCTAATTGTCAATTCGCCCATCGTTTTACCATCCCAAGGTACTTCACCATTTTCATTAACAACACGTGTTTCAATGAGAGGTACTGTTAGGCCTTGCGTAATACGAACGTCCATTTTCTCATCGTTTGTATAATCTTGCATATGTGTTAAATACGTCGATAGGCTAACAAGTGGCGATGTCTCGGTCATGCCAAAGCCCGTCATGTATGGAATCTTAAGCTCCTCCTCAAAGCCACGCACTAGACCGAGCGGCGAGGCTGAACCACCACATACAATCAACCGTATTGAAGACAAATCACGAGGATTTTTGCGTTGCTCCTGTAATACACCAAGCCAAATCGTAGGTACTCCTGCAGTCAACGTGACCTTATATGTTTCAAATAAATCCAGTAGTATCTGTGGTGTAAACATTGGTCCCGGTAGCACCTGTGTAGCACCAAATAATACACCAGCAAACGGAAACCCCCACGCATTCGCATGGAACATTGGTACGACAGGTAGTACAACATCTGCTTCGCTTATACCAACACCCTCGGAGAGTCCCGATACCATACTATGAAGGACAATACTGCGATGAGTATACACTACACCCTTTGGCATTCCTGTAGTCGCACTTGTGTAGCACATGCCAGCAGGTGTATTTTCATCTAGATCCTCTGGAAATTTAAAATCATCATTTGCCTCTGCAAGTAATGCCTCATAAGAAAGAGCATTCGGTAATGGAATGTTTTCTAGCGCGATATCATCTCCCATTACGATAAAATGCTTTACTGATTTAAGCTGTGAGACGATTGGTGCTATAAGGGGAACTAAATTATCGTCAATTAACAATATTTCATCTTCGGCATGATTAATGACATAAGCAATATGCTCAGGCGATAATCGAATATTAATCATATGCAATACAGCTCCTGCGCACGGAACTGCAAAATATGCTTCTAAATGACGATGATGGTTCCAAGCAAAAGTACCCACCTTCATACCTCGCTCCATCCCCAGCTTTGTAAGGGCATCTGCTAATTTACGAGTCCGTTTTACATATTCTTTATAAGTAATCTCGTGAATTGTTGTAGGGCTTGTCCGCGAATATATTTTTTTCGCATGGAAAAATCGTTCTGCTCGATCCAAAAAACTAGTTAATAATAAAGGTGTATCCATCATATGCATAATAACGTTCCCCTTTGTTCTTAAATTTTCTTAAATCTCCCAAGTCGGACTACTGATACCAACAAGATATACGAAACAAAATATGCTGAAGAACCTAATCTTTTTTCTCACTATCCGCAAACACCTTTCTACATCCGAGCACCATGAAGGTCATCACAAGAAGATGGTTTTTGCGTTCGTTCATCCACTAAGCTTTGTGCAAGGTCTTGCTTTTTAGTAGGAGTCGCGCCTCTTCTGGATATCCCCTATTTTGGCTGCATTCGGATTGCGCCGTCTAAACGAATTACTTCACCATTTAATAAACCGTTTTGGATAATACTTTCGACCAATAGCGCATATTCAGATGGTTTCCCAAGTCGTTTAGGGAACGGAGTCATTTGGGCAAGCGCAATTCTTGCTGGCTCTGGTAACGATGCAAACATTGGTGTTTCTACTATTCCTGGAGCAATCGTCATAACACGTACACCAATTTCAGCAAGCTCTCTAGCAATTGGCAAGGTCATCGCTGCCACACCACCTTTCGAGGCACTATATGCCGCTTGTCCTATTTGCCCATCAAATGCTGCCACAGATGCAGTATTAATAATAACACCACGCTGACCATCCTCGTTTGGCTCATTATGTTGCATCTTTTCAGCTGCAAGGCGAATAACATTGAAAGTGCCAATTAAATTGACTGAAATCACCTTTTCAAATAAATCAAGTGCATGTACACCACGCTTTGAAAGTACTTTTTTTGCATCAGCAATTCCCGCACAATTCACTGTGACGTTAATGGACCCAAATTTCGCCACTGCTTGCTCTAGCCCTGCCGCTACATCAGCTTCTTTTGTGACATCAACACGTACATATTGGACATTCTCACCCAACTCCTCAACTAGTGCATGTCCTCGCTCGTCATTTAGATCAAAAATCATTGCTTTGCCACCCTCTGCAACAATTTTACGAACAGTCGCCTCTCCTAAACCAGATGCTCCCCCTGTTACAACCGCTATTACTTCATTCATCAAACAC
Source organism: Lysinibacillus sp. TE18511 (assembly GCF_054062295.1). Lineage (NCBI taxonomy): Bacteria > Bacillati > Bacillota > Bacilli > Caryophanales > Bacillaceae > Lysinibacillus > Lysinibacillus sp. TE18511. Next base: position 39,202 of record NZ_JBSSFD010000008.1, on the reverse strand, counting down.
AGCCCCTTTTACATTTTTTCAATAATAGTGGCATTCGCCATCCCCATACCTTCACATATAGCAAGTAAACCGTAGCGTAAATTTTCTCGCTCCATCCGATACAGCATCGTTGTTAACAATTTTGTACCCGACGCTCCTAATGGATGCCCTAAAGCAATTGCTCCACCATCTGGATTTAATTTATTTGGATCTGCACCAGTTTCATGCAACCAAACAAGTGGTACAGGTGCAAAAGCTTCGTTCACTTCATACGTATCAATTTCTTCAATCGTAAGACCTGACCGTTCTAATGCTTGTCTAGTTGCCTCAATTGGACCCGTTAACATTAACATCGGATCTGAGCCAACGACCACTCTAGTAACAATTTTAGCAAGCGGTCGTATACCAAGTTCTTGTGCCTTTTCTAAAGACATAACAACTACAGCAGAAGCACCATCACTCATTTGACTTGCGTTTCCAGCTGTTATTACACCATCTTCCTGGAAGACAGTTTTTAGTCCATTTAATTTATCAACTGTCGTTTCTGCCCGAGGTCCCTCATCAACAGAAAACGTGGTAACTGAGCCGTCTTCTTGTGTAACTTGGACAGGCAATATTTCCTTTTCAAAACGCCCCGCCTCAATAGCAGCTAATGCTCGTCTATGACTATTGTAAGCATAGTTATTTAGCTGTTCCTTCGACAAGCTCCATTTTTCCGCTATTTTCTCGGCTGATAACCCTTGATGTATAATTGTATAGTTATCTTGCAAGCGTTTACCTGCATGAGAACCCTTCATGTTAGAACCCATTGGCACCCTCGTCATGCTTTCAACCCCACCAGCTATAACAATGTCCATATCGCCTGCTAAAATGGCCTGTGCTGCAAAATGTACAGCCTGCTGACTTGAACCACATTGACGATCAATTGTCACACCTGGGACAGTCTCTGGAAAACCTGCCATTAACAATGCTGTACGGGCTATATTTGCTCCCTGCTCAGCCGTTTGCGTCACACAGCCAAAAATAACATCCTCCACTTGTTCCTTTCCAATCCCAGCTCGAAGGACAACCTCTTGTAGCACATCTGCAGCTAAATCGTCAGCACGAACATTGCTTAACGCCCCTTTACTCCTGCCAACTGCTGTACGAACAGCCGCTACAATTACCGCTTCTCTCATAATTAAAACCCCTTTGCTCCATTGATTCTCATTCCCTATCATCCATCACGTTAAAGTCTATTTGGGCGCGATGAAATATATACTGATTTAATTATCAGAATATTATAGCATTTATTTTACATGAATAAGAAGATATTAACAATTTTAATAGACTACCATGTTGCTATTTTCTAGTTAGTCGTCCATCCACCGCGTGTATCTTAGCCGTTCATCTCATAAATCAGAGCACAAAAAAAAGCAATCTCAAATTAAATTGAGATTGCTTAATCTATTTGCATATTAAGCTAAATCTTCACCGAAGAATAAGCCAATTTCGCGTTCTGCAGAAGCAAGAGAGTCAGAACCGTGGATGATGTTGTGAGAAACAGTTGTTGCATAGTCACCACGGATTGTACCCGGGTTAGATTCTTCAGGTTTAGTTGCTCCCATCATTGTACGAGCAAGCTTAATTACATTTTCGCCTTCCCATACCATAGCGAATACAGGACCAGAAGTGATGAAATCAACTAATTCACCAAAGAATGGACGCTCAGCATGCTCAGCATAGTGCTTTTCTGCTAATTCTTTAGGAATTACCATTAATTTAGCACCTTTCATAATAAAACCGCGACGTTCAAAACGATCTACGATATCTCCTACTACTTGACGTTCTACGCCATCCGGCTTAACCATTAAAAAAGTTTGTTCGATTGCCATGTTTAAAACACTCCTTAAATTCGTCTAACAGGTTTTACACCTACCGATAAATATTAACAAAAAATGAGCATTTGTACAACAAAAAGCTAGAATTTACGCTTGCCCATAAATAAGGCGACATCACGCAATTTTTTCTTAACAGGATGTTTTGGTAATGCATCTATTTCCTGTAATGCCTTTTTCAAATATTTATCACTCATTTTATTAGCTTGCTCAATCGCGTCAGATTTACGCACATACTGCAACATTTTTTGACGTTCTGTCTCCGTCAATGTCCCTGCAAATACTTTTACTAAATAAGGTTGCATCTCTGGATCATCTTTTAATAATAGAATCGGTAATGTAATATTGCCCTGCAATAAATCACTGCCTGCAGGCTTTCCTAATTCTTTATCAGTCGCCATAATATCTAAAACATCATCAATAATTTGGAAGCTCATGCCAACAAAGTAGCCGAAGCGTTTCAAATGTCTCACTGTTTTGGCATCAACACCTGCTGCTACAGCACCAAGCTCACAACTAGAAGAAATCAGCAATGCCGTTTTTCGTTTGATTCTTCTAAAATAATCCTTTAAACCTTGATCTAATCTAAACTTATCTTCGATTTGAATGACTTCACCGTTACAAATTTCCACCATTGTACGTGCTAAAATTTGATGAACTAATGGGTCTTCAAGCTTTGTAATATATTCAAGTGCACGTGCAAAAATAAAATCGCCCGTGTACATCGCTACTCTATTATTCCATTGTGATTTGACAGTCGGGCGTCCTCTTCGCATATTGGAATCATCAATTACATCATCATGCACTAGTGACGCCATATGAATAAGCTCTACAGGCACAGCTACATCCTTCATCTTATCGATATCATATTCGCCAAATTTCGCGCCAAGCAACACAAAAATTGGTCGTATCCGTTTACCACCAGCTTGCAATAAATGGAGAGAAGCATCGTTGATCAAATCTGAAGAAGAGTACACTGCTTTTTCTAACTCTTGTTCAATAATATCGATATCTGATTTCAAATCGGAATAGAGTAGTTTCAACTTGATCTTTTCCACGTGTGAAAACCTTCCCCCATTAACGTACCTTTTTAAAGCCTATATGCATTGCCGCAGCACCGCCACTGTATGCTTTGTACGTTACTTTTTCTAAACCTGCCTGCTCAAACAATGCCGCTAACTTCTTCATACCTGGGAAATCATTTGCTGATTCCTGTAGCCAAGAATATTCTTTATAACTTTTCGCAAATATTTTACCAAATATCGGCATTATATATTTAAAATAAAAACGGAATAATTGTCGATAGCCCGGAATTTCAGATTGCGAAGTTTCTAAACAAACAACTATTCCACCTGGTTTTACAACACGATGCATTTCCTTTAATACTTGTAAATAATCTGGTACATTGCGAAGACCAAAACCAATCGTTACATAATCAAATGTATTGTCTGGGAAAGGTAATTCCATAGCATTTCCATGTATTAGTTCAATCTGTGGATAAGGCTTTACCTTTTGCTCGCCAACCTTTAACATGTTTTGACTAAAGTCTAGCCCTTTGACTTCTCCGCCTTCACCCACAGCCTCAGCTAAGGCAATTGTCCAATCTGCCGTACCACAGCAAACATCTAGTGCCTTCGCTCCAGGTTTTACTGCCATATGCTTCATCGTGTCATTGCGCCAGCCAACATGCATCTGGAAACTGATCACACCATTCATTTTGTCATAGTTATCCGAAATACTTTCAAATACTTCGTGCACGTGCTCTTCTTTCGTTTTAGCCATTTTGAAAAACCTCTCTTATCCATTAGTAGAAGCAATGGATGCCTCTACACGTGCTTGTAGAGCCTGTTTTACATCACTTTGTAAAAACGATGCATATTCTATCACCTGTAACAGCTCTGTTTTTAATTGCACAATTTTGTCCTGGATGACGTTGCTATATGTCGACCCAGCATATCTCGCACTTTCTTCAAGGGCCTTACTCATTAAAGTTACTTGGCCACGTTGATATGTCGCCCATTCTCTCTCTAAACGCAAGATTAATAAGCTCTTCTCCATAATTGGAATATATTCACTAAATGAATAGAGCTCAAAAAATTTTGAGATTAATCCTGATTCAATATTACTTATTGAGTCAAACCATTGTTCGATTGTACGTTTTTCTGTCTCATACACTTTAATTTGGTGTTCACAACGTGCCACAATTCCTTGCGACAAACTTCGAATCAATACGACATTTCTTGACATTGCTAATATTTCATAATAACGGCCACTATAAAAGTCACCAGCTAAAACGGTTAGCTGCTGTTCTTTTGATGTGGCGTCAAATTCTTTTATATGATCGTGCGCCGCTAAGGCTGCGTACACAATTCCAACAGTGATAGCAGCTTCTCTTTGCTCTTGTTGCCACTCTTCACCATTCAAAAAGGGAACTAACAAGTAAAATAATTGATTTTCATCGAGCACAGGTATCCCTGTATATTTTTGCAAAGTTCTATGACGAACATCCATGAAAATCTCTGTTTTTAACTGTGCAATTGAATTTTGAATGTATGTTGCATTCATAGACCTTACTCCATTTCACTTTCAAATACGTTAGTCGCATTCATGACCTAACGCTTGCTTACTGAGTCATTATAGCATACGCGACGATTCGGAATGAAAAATTTTTGCTGCATCCAACATGATAGCCAGTAGAGCTTCACCAATCAATTATGCCTAGGCATAATTGATTCCATGATGTGAAGTTCTTAGCCTGAGTTCCTCTATTTTAGCAAATGTTTAAACACCTGTTAAAATATGTTAAAATCCATCATAAATCCAACTGCCTTAAAAATCGAATCAAAAACATTACTAGTTTTACACATCTATTCGATTAATATGTGTCATTACAACTTTCAAAAAGTACTTCAGAATAGATTATTCTCTATTACTTTTTAGCCTCGCTATTAATGACACCATGAGCCGTATGAATCTGTGCTTTTCCGCGAATTTTCATGGCGGATGTGTGTTCAGTAAATTGAGCAATCATAACTTCGCCCGCGTCTAATTTTTCAGAGTGATGGAACTTAGTATCTGTACCTCGTGTTAAACCGATTACATGCACGCCATCTTCCTCTGCTTGAATAACAATATAATCTTGTGCCATTGTCTGTACGCTCCTTAAATCCGACAAATTCTTAGTCCATCATAACATAATTACACTCGCAATTTAAGACATTTGAATAAATGATAATACTTCTCTACGTTTCACTTCGTCTTCTTCGTAAATGCCGCGTGCAACAGATGTCACAGTTTTAGATCCTGGCTTCTTAAGTCCTCGCATAGTCATACACATATGTTCCGCTTCAATCACTACATAGACACCTTTAGGAGTGAGCATTTCCATAATTGTATCTGCCACTGAAGAAGTAATACGTTCTTGTAATTGCGGTCGACGAGCAATGGTTTCTACTGCACGTCCTAATTTACTTAGTCCGGCAACAATGCCGTCGTTTGGTATGTATGCTACATGAGCTTTTCCGTAAAAAGGAACTAGATGATGCTCACACATCGAATAAAACGGAATATCCTTTACAAGTACTAACTCCTCATGATCTTCATGAAACACTGTTTTAAAATAATCTTTTGCGTCTTCATGTAAGCCACTAAACATTTCCGCATACATTTTTGCAACACGTTTCGGTGTATCGAGTAAACCTTCACGATTTACATCTTCACCTACCGCTTCTAAAATCATTTTTACTGCTTCTTCTATTTTCAATAAATCAATATTCGACATCCGTAAAAACCTCCTGCGTATCTATACATTACACATTTCTTTATGCATCGTAGCATATCCAATAGGTAAGCGCAAAACGACTTACTTGATTCAAAAGAAATTCAACGCTATATGAGCAAAATAGCCACTAAATGACCTCTAGCTAGGGGCACATTTTATAATTGTGCATATGATAACTATAATACTCAATTCACGACCTAACATCTCTTATAAAATTAATTTACTTGCATCTTTTTATGTACTATAACTTATTTTGCATACTTTTCAGCGTGACGTTAAAAAGAGCAGTCTTCATGTAAATAACATGAAGACTGCTCTATGTAACTACTAGACGTGTATTATTTTACAGCATCTTTAAGCGCTTTACCTGGTTTGAAAGCAGGTACCTTGCTAGCAGCGATTTCGATTTCTTTACCAGTTTGTGGGTTACGACCTTTACGAGCCGCACGTTCACGTACTTCAAAGTTACCAAAACCAATTAATTGTACTTTGTCACCCTTTGCAAGAGCATCTTGAATTGTATCAAATACAGCTTCAACTGCTTTAGAAGCGTCTTTTTTAGAAAGACCTGCAGCTTCAGCAACAGAGTTTACTAATTCTGTTTTATTCACACCATTCACCTCCTCTCAAAGGGTCATGAATCAATTCTGTAAAAAGAGTAACACATAGAAAACCGCTACGCAACTGTATTCATTCATGATTATAACCAAAAAATCAGTTTTTCACCCAAAAAATAAAAATAACAGGACTTTTCGCATAAAAACGAAAAGACCTGCAATAATTTTCTGCTCTTTTTTTTAATTTTCAACACTACAAAATAAATGTTACTAATCCTCTATCACCCTCGTTCACCATTCGTTCAATTGTTTGACGCATGCGTTTTTTGGCTGTAGATGGGACAGCATCCATTTTATAGCGAATTCCTTCTTTTAACACTTCATGCAATGGTGTTCCAAAAAGCTGTGTACTCCATAAAGCTTCACGATCATGTAAATAAGCATGATTTAAATCTTTAAGTAATTGTTGACTATGGAATTCTGAGCCTATTAATGGCGCAAATTCTGATTCCATATCTACTCGAATGACATGATAAGATGGTGCCTTCGCTCTCATACGCACACCAAAAAAATTATTTTGCTTAATAAGTTCTGGGGCTGTTGGTTCAAATTCCTGCATCATCGGCAATGTTACGCCATAGCCAGTCGAATCCGCTTCATGAATGGCAGTTTTAAAGCGTTTTTGCGCCTCTTTTGCTTCTGCTGCCTCTTTAATAAAGAGTAGCCAATCCCGCTTCGTCTCTATTGGTTCTTCTAGCCATTCATTGCAAACCGACTTATAAAGCTCACCTTGCAATGACACTCGAATGACCGCGGTACCAACTCCAGCATCTACATGTACCACTTCGCTTTGGTCAATAAAATCGATGGCTTTAAAGGCATCTGACGCCTGTTGCACATCTCGAATTTTCATAACAGATGATAATACTTCTTCCATCGAATCAATTAGTGCTACATTCAATGGATGTGTTGCATCTAAAACATCTAACCAATCTGGTTTCTCAACCTCAATTGTTCGGATTGGAAATTCAAATAACGCTTCTTGCAAAATATACTGAATATCAGATGTGCGCATTTGATCAATTGAAGTAGCAATCACTGGGACATTATAGCGCTCAAATAGCTCATTTCGAAGCTGTACCGTTTCTTCCCTTGCCGGCATTTGGCAATTCAACACAATAACGAAAGGTTTTCCGATGTCCGCTAGTTGTTCAACAATTTCCTCTTCGGCCTTCTCTGCCGCACGACGACTTATACCATTCACCGTACCATCCGTTGTGACAACAATTCCAATATTAGCATGGTCACGAATAACTTTATCTGTTCCTATTTTCGCCGCTTCCTGAAATGGAATAGGCTCAGTGTGCCAAGGTGTATGCACATATTTCGGCCCATTTTCATCCTCATATCCCTTTGTACCTTCAATGACATAACCAACGCAATCTGCTAAACGAATTTGGAACGTCATTTCATCTTCACCGACCGCAATACGTGTTGCTTGAGCAGGCACAAACTTCGGCTCAGCAGTCATTATGACTGGCCCCGGCGAGCTTTGTGGCATCTCGTCTTGTGCGCGCATTCTTTCTGTTTCATCCACAATATTCGGTAACACGACCGATTCCATAACCTTTTTTACAAATGTTGATTTACCTACACGTACTGGACCGACAACACCAATATAAACATCGCCATTTGTGCGCTCTGCAATTTCTCTAAATACTGCTTCACTCAAGGTTTCTGCCTCCTTTATCTACGCTTTTTCACTATATGCGAGCTGGTAGATAAATATGAAAAGCCCCTCACAAATGTGAGGGGCTTTTCATATTTATTCTTTTTCAGATTGGGCTTCTGCCTCTTTTTTAGCTTGTTCTATAGCCTTTTCTCGAGCTTTTTTTGCATCACTATTATAAGCATCCATAAAGTAAACTGGCTCACCATTTTCATCTACTGTATATGGTACAGAATATGCGGGTACTACTGGATATTTATCGACAAGTAGCTGACGAATATCATCTCCAGGCTTTACATCAGGCTTGTCTTCTTTTAGTAGTTGACCTAAATCGATTGAATAGTCAACATGTATTTCGCCATCACCTGTCATAAACATTGGCAATTCGGCACCAGAATAGGGACTTTTCACAGTTACGTCTTCTTTATATCCCAATTCTTCAAAGTTAATTTGATATACATTATCTGAAGTTGTATCCTTTATCGGTAAATATTGGGTACCCATTTTACGAATATTAATTTCACGAATACGCTCTGCAGCATTTAAATCTACCAATTTTACTTTAGCTTCATTCTCAGGATCCCAAATAATATACTGGAAAATACCACCTTTTTCATAGGCATTCCCAGGAATTTGTGCAAGATATTTAGGCACTAGTTTATCAAAATCAATTAAATATTTTATATATATATCAGTATCTAGCTCACTATTTTTAATTGGAACTAATCCACCAGTTGCTTCACGGTATTCGTCAACCGCACGCTGAACCGCTGCTAATTGGTCAACATCAGGCACTAATTTTGCCTTTTTTTCGTCTTCTGGATATACGCAACCAACTAAAAGTACTGCAGATGCTATTACCAAAAGAAAAGCACTTAGTTTTTTCATGTCACTTCCACCTCATTATTTTTTATGCTGGCCATGTGGCAACAATTAGTACCATTAAAAATGTGCCAAGTCCAAACAGTATGTATGCAGATAAATTTACGATTGTACGTAAAAAAACGTTTGAAACCTTATTACGACCTAAATAAATTAGACCGACTGATATAATCATAAAACCGATACAATAAAATGATACCCACATTACATCAAGCGCAGGCAAATGTGCTAACGGACCCATTCAAGACAACCACCTTTCTTCAATGTCAGAAAACAATCAAAGTATATTATACTACGTGCTTTCGCTAAAAAGAAATAGTTGTCCAGTAACTATCAATCAATTATGCCTCGGCATAATTGCGTCCGGAAACGGCTTTGTGCTAGCACAAAGAACTCATTTCCGATTCCGTGACATCCGCCGGAGGCTTTAACTTCTTTCAGCGGGTGTTAGGACATCCACTGAAAAGTAGCTTAAATTCGCATCATACCATCACCTATAGAGGTGGGAGACTTCTGTACCTGCCGCTACGCTTTCGGTACAAAAAACATTTGCTGAAAGAAGTTAAATGGACAACCTTTATAACGGTATGGATTATTCAACTAAAAGCGCACAATAAGGCGTCTCAGTTAAACTCTGAGACACCTTATATATGTCCATTTTATGACAAAACTAACTAAATATAAATTATTAGTGCATCATGTCATCAATTTCTCGCTTTTTCATACGCATCATTAATGCATCAACTGCTACTTTCGGTTCTATATCATTAAATAAAACACTATAGAGCTCCGTTGATATTGGCATAGCAACGTCATATTTCTTTGCTAGTTGATAGGCCGCTTTAGTTGTGCGAACGCCCTCAACGACCATGCCCATTTGGTCGAGTACCTCTGGTAGTTTCATGCCTTGCCCCAGCAAATTACCTGCGCGCCAATTACGTGAGTGCACGCTTGTACACGTTACAATCAAATCTCCCATACCAGTGAGCCCTGCGAATGTAAATGGATTTCCTCCCATTTTGACACCAAGGCGTGTAATTTCAGCCAATCCTCGAGTAATGAGTGCAGCTTTGGCATTATCTCCGTAATTTAAACCATCTGTAATACCGGCAGCTAATGCGATGACGTTTTTCAACGCACCACCTATTTCTACACCGACCACATCCTCATTTGTGTAGACACGGAAAAATTGATTCATAAATAAATCCTGAACCTTTTCCGCAGCTTCAATATTAGCACAAGCCACTGTCACTGTTGTAGGATGATGCAGAACAACTTCTTCTGCATGACTTGGGCCTGAAAGTACAACAACTTCTTCTACAAATTCAGCCGGGAGACTTTCTACTAAAATCTCTGAAATTCGTTTTAACGAATCAGGCTCAATCCCCTTCGAAACATGAACAAACAATACTTTTTTATCAAGTGCTGCTGTCATTTTTTCACACACTTCACGGATGGCCTTCGTAGGAACAGCCACGACAATTATCTCCGAATGAGCAACTGCCTCAGCAATATCACTTGTTGCATGCAAATTTGCAGGCAATATCGTTTCCGGCAAATACTTCCTGTTCGTATGCAGGTTGTTAATTTCTTCAGCCTGATCAGTTCGATGAGTCCATAAAAGCGTATCATGCCCATTTTCTGCAAGTACCATCGCTAGTGCTGTCCCCCATGAGCCTGCCCCTAACACACAAACTTTTTCCATACAAAATCCTCCCTTATTAAGAAAAGATAATTCCTTGTTAGCTACGATAAATGCTAGAGAAAGGCTTACAATGCACTTGAACTCACGCAACCTTAAAGTAGACATTAGAAAATTTATACTTTCCTCTCTTGTAAAAAGACGCCACCCAACAATTAATGTCGGGTCGGCGTACTGTTAGTGTATATTTTTCCTAAGCACGAGCACGGGAAATTAATCGAATTGGCGTTCCTTCAAAATCAAATGTTTCTCGAATACGGTTTTCTAAGAAACGTTCGTAAGAGAAATGCATTAATTCTGGTTCATTGACAAATACCACGAACGTCGGTGGTTGTATCGCAACTTGAGTTGCATAGTAAATACGAAGGCGGCGGCCTTTATCAGCTGGCGCTGGATTACGCGCCACAGCATCCTCAATCACTTCATTAAGGATCGATGATTGAATACGCATTGCATGGTTTTCACTAACACGCTGTATAATCGGTAAAATTTGATGTACACGCTGTTTAGTATTAGCCGATACAAAAATAATTGGCGCATAATCTAAGAATAAGAAATGTTCACGAATTTGTTGAGTAAAGACGTTCATTGTTTTCTCGTCTTTTTCAATCGCATCCCACTTATTTACAACAATGACAATGGCTTTTCCAGCTTCGTGTGCATAGCCTGCAATTTTTTTATCTTGTTCTTGAATGCCTTCTTCTGCATTAAAAACGACTAAAACAACATCAGAGCGTTCAATTGCACGTAACGCACGTAATACAGAGTATTTCTCTGTTGTTTCGTACACTTTCCCTTTTTTACGCATACCTGCAGTATCAATAATGACATATTCCTGGCCATCATACGCGTAAGGTGTGTCAATAGCATCTCGAGTAGTACCAGCGATGTTACTAACAATAACGCGGTCTTGGCCTAAAAATGCATTGACTAATGAAGATTTCCCAACATTAGGACGACCAATTAACGAGAATTTAATGACCTCGTCTCCATATTGCTCTTCATCTTCTTTTGGGAAGTGTTTAGCACATTCATCTAATAAATCCCCTAAACCTAAGCCGTGAGAGCCTGAAATAGGCCAAGGCTCACCAAAGCCAAGCGCATAGAAGTCATAGATCATTTCGCGCATGTCTGGGTTGTCAATTTTATTCACTGCTAAAACGACTGGTTTTTTTGTTTTGTATAAAATTTTTGCTACTTGCTCGTCTGCAGCTGTTACACCTTCACGTCCGTTTGTCATAAAAATAATAACGTCTGCTTCATCAATGGCGATTTCTGCTTGTTGACGAATCTGCTCTAAAAACGGCTCGTCCCCAATCTCGATACCACCTGTATCAATAATATTAAAGTCATGTGTTAACCACTCTGCCGAACTATAAATACGGTCGCGTGTTACCCCTGGAATATCTTCCACAATCGATACACGTTCTCCAACGATACGATTAAAAATCGTCGACTTACCTACGTTCGGACGACCTACGATGGCTACTACTGGTTTCGTCATCTGTACTTCATCCTTCCAACTTCTTGTCTTTCGCTATTATACACGAAAAATGCCATTATATCATATCATATCCATAATAGTGCGCGCTATGTACTGTTCTATCCATCTCTTTTTAAATTTTTTCGTCATTTCCCTCTTCTATCCGTTGCCTCCATAAAAAAAAAGCAAGGACACAAACTATATCCTCGCTTGTCAAGTTTATTTAAAGTTTTTTAGTTTATCGCCAATAACATCACCGAAAGAGAAGCCTGTGTTTTCTTCTGGTAATTTATAGTCGATTACTTCCTCGGCATCAGGATTTTCAAGTAAATCCTTAATACTTAATGCTAAGCGGCCATCTTCAGCATTTACATCAAGCACTTTCACCTGTACTTCTTGTCCTTCTTTTAAAGCTTCGTGTGGCGTGTTAATATGCTTATGCGCGATTTGAGAAATATGCACTAAACCTTCAACACCTGGGAAAACTTCCACAAATGCTCCGAATGAAGTAAGACGTTTTACTTTTCCATCTAATACTGTACCTTTAGCAGCACGCTCTTCGATGTTCGACCAAGGACCAGGAATCGTGTCCTTAATAGATAACGAAATACGCTCATTTTCAGGATCTACAGAAAGGACTTTAACCGTCACTTCTTGCCCTTCTGATAAAACCTCGCTCACTTGACTCACATGCTCATGAGACACTTGTGAAATATGCACAAGGCCATCAATACCACCAAGGTCGATGAATGCACCAAATGATGCGATACGTTGTACTTTACCGTCTAACACATCGCCAGTTTTAATTTGGGTAATGACATTTTTCTTTTGAGAAGCTTTTTCCGCTTCTACTACAGCACGATGTGATAAAATTAAGCGATTTTTTTCTTTATCAAGCTCAACAATTTTAAAGCTAAGAGATCTGCCTTTATAGCCTTCAAAATCATCAACAAAGTAATCTTCTACAAGGGATGCTGGAACGAAGCCACGTACTCCTAAATCGACGACAAGTCCACCTTTAACAATATCTTTTACTTCCGCCTCGAAAACTTCCTCAGCGTTGAATTGTTGCTCAAGTGTATCCCATGCTTTTAATGCATCTACTTTACGTTTTGATAATACATAGTTACCTTCTTCAACCTTTGTAATCACCAACTCTAACTCATCTCCAACAGAGATTATGTCAGACGCTTTTTCAATGTGTAAGCTTGATAATTCACTTATTGGTATAATACCGTCAAATGGTGCACCTGGAATTGAAACAGTTACTGCTTTTTCATCAACCTGCTCTGCAATCCCTTTGACGATATCACCTTCGTTAAATGTTTGTTCTGCATAGTTCATTTCTTCAGACATATGTAACCCTCCTTCGCATCTTCCCTTACTATTTTATTCGATTTTGAAGACAAAGACAAAAATAAATCCTTTAAATTCAAAAAATGTCTGAAATTTTTGGATTTATTCCATTTTTTCTTGCGCTAATTTTAAAATGGCCTGTGCTGCATCATCAATTGACAATGCTGTTGTATCTAAAAATATGGCATCTGCTGCTTGAATTAGTGGTGATGCTTCACGCTCACTATCCATTTTATCGCGTAGAGCAATATCTTCTTGAAGTTTTTCAATGGAAGATTCAATTCCGCGCTTTTGATTGTCAATAAAACGACGTCTTGCTCTCTCTTCTACCGTTGCAGACATAAAGATTTTTAGTTCTGCATTCTTTAACACATGCGTAGCAATATCGCGCCCATCCATAACAACACAACCATTAGCCGTAAGCTTTTGTTGCTGTGCTACTAATAGTTCACGCACTTTAGCATGAGCCGATACTTGTGAAACAGATGAAGTTACCTCATTTGATCGGATTTCTGCCGACACATTCTTCTCGTCCAAAAAGACAAGCTGGCCTTGAGGAGAAGGTTTTAATTCAATTGTGCTAGATGCTAACATTTCTGCTAATTTTTCTTCATCATCTAAATATATGTTTTGTTGCAGTGCTTTATACGTCACAGCACGATACATTGCTCCAGTGTCGATATAAGTAAACCCAAGTGCCTCTGCAACAATTTTTGCGATTGTACTTTTACCAGCGCCAGCAGGTCCATCAATCGCAATTTGAATGTTTTTCTTCATATTCTTCCCTACTTTCTATCACACCACATTGTACCATAAAAAAGCCCTCTTCTAGCAGAGGGCTTTCTCAAATAAAATACTAATCGATTTGAAGGATGTAACCTTACTGCATGAAGTGAAACTTACTCAATGGGGGTTTTACGGGCAGTTCAGCTCCCACCTTAGTTCTTTGCTTTCGCTACATTTTAAGCGAAAAAAATTAAGCATCAAAAGGATTCGTTTCTTTACGACGATTGACTAACTGACGTTCAAAGCAGAAACGAACTATATGCTGTTTGTCTACATCATCTGTATCTGTTAACTGTATAGTTGCTATTTTTTTGTTATCGTTTTCGGATATGCGAACAACCGTCGCATCCGTGATTACGTATTTAACATCTCCATTAGCAAACGGTAAAACGATCGTTAACTTAACCTCATCACCATCTTGGAAAGCAATTGCCCCTCTTAAGACTACTGCCAAACCACCTGCGCTAATATCTGCTGTTACTAGCTGATATTTGTAATCCTTAAATTGTATCGCTACATCCACTGGTGTTTCTACACGTACATATTCACGACGTTGAATTTTGATAAAGTCCTCTGCCTTTGGACAGTGCAACATAATCATTGGTATATTACCAGCTTTACGTCCAGTCACTTCTGTAATGAAAGCAAATGATTGTTTGTCATCCGTACGAAAAGATGCTCTAAATTCAGAACCATCTATTAGAAATGCTGTTTTCTTTGTAGCAACATTTGTTGGATAATCGATGTAAATAATATTGTCTTTTTGTTCTACAACTTTACAGCGGAATACTTCAACACGCTCTGTATAAGTTGGTTCAAGTTCTAATTGTGTACCAATTTTTATTTCCATGAGCATCTCCTCGAACACAAATATATACCTTCATTATCGCATGAGATGCCCATTTTGGCTATATGAACTGGTGTTTTTTATTAAATTACGTTAAATATTCCACTTTTATAACATTGTGATTTTCTGCATCAATAACAACCCTGAATGTTTCTTGTGTATTTTTATCACGGACCGCAATCACTTCATAACAAAGGCGTTGTTCAAATTGACCGTTATCTGTATAAATATTTTTCACTTCTCCTATTTTCACATCATCATCGAAGAAAGTTTTCCAATCAATTGCTTTTGCAGTTTGTGGTTTAATCTTCTCTTCCTGAATATATTCCATTGCATTGGCACCAAGTAACTCGCCTGTATCCTTAGCCAGTTTTAATTGAACGCCATCTGCATAAATCAACGCATTATCACCAGGGTGAACACGTGCAAATGTCAAATGCCATGCTTGATGGTTTTCACGAGACTCCACAAATGCAACATCATTCATGCCAAGTCGTTTTAAATATTCTTCTGCTTTTTTCTTTATTTCATCTTGTGATAATCTTGCTTCATCTACTGGACGTTCCACTAAGTAGGATAGTAAATGCCCACCTTTTTCTGTTAAATCGATATACCCTAAACGAATACCTTGGTGGAATTGGATATGATAAAACGGATACGGTGCAGTATCACTACTTTTCGTAACAGTAAATGTTGCATCTTTAATGATAGGGAATAATTTTTTTACTTTTTCCAATGCCTCTTTTTCAGTAATGACCGAATCTTGTAATGCTTTAAGTTCTATTTTTTTCTGCCAATCAGATTCACTTAATGTAAGTGGGAAATCTTTTTCGCTATAATCCTTTAATGTTTTTTGCACATTATCAAATGTTGTATTTGGCTTCGTATTATCTACTTGTTGCACCCAGACGTCCATATTACCGTTATTTTTATAAAGATCTACTGTTGCGACTGTCCATTCATCTGAAAGTGATTGTAAATTTGTAGAGACTTGTGGCATTTTTTCTCGCCAAGCTTGATAATCTCCTGTTTTTTCTGTTCTTTTGGCTTCATCTCCTAGGCGCCCTAAGTAACTTAGCCACTCGTTCGAGACTTCTTGCCCGACAGGAATATTAGATAAAGAAGATCGAACTTCAGAGCTTAGTCGCCACACAGCATCTAACTCATTGTTCATCGCTTGGTCATCTTGAAACAATAGAGATTGTGAAACAGCTTGTTGTAGTCCAGATAACTTCTCAGAAGCATCCGTTAAATTATTTGTGTACTGAGCTAGCACAGTACGTTGTAAACTAGTGTTTTCTTTGTGCATCTGAAAGCAATATGCCCCTAAACCAATAACTGCTACAGTAAGTATAACAAGCATAGTTCTCATTTATGTTCCTCCTTTCTATGAACAGAAAATGTGTTCTCCAATTTGTTTTATTTGAGGTCTTGACCAAATCCACTTACTTGTAGCTGTTTTCGGATTAAAGTAATAAAGTGCATTTTCTGAAGGATCCCATCCATTCATAGCGTCAATTACGGCTTCTTTTGCACGTTCGTTTGGTTCAAGCCAAATTTGCCCATCTGCCACCGCTGTAAACGCCAAAGGTTGGAAGATAATACCTGAAATTGTATTTGGGAATTCAGGACTTTCCAGACGATTTAAAATAACAGCCGCTACGGCTACCTGACCTTCATAAGGCTCTCCTCTTGATTCACCATAAACCGCATTCGCTATTAACTGTACATCTTTTTCAGTATACTTTGGAGGTACTTGAGTTTTAGTGCCATTATTATTACTACTACCACTACTTTTACCTCCACCACCACCGCCAGTGTTTGTTTTCACTTGCTGTTCAAGTGGCTTGCCCCCATAATAGGTAAATTGATTACCCGCATTTAATTGAGCTTTAACCCAGGCTTCATCGTAATCTGAATTGCCAGATAATGTTTTCTTTGTTTTAGCTCCAGCTATCCCATCCACTGGTAAACCATATTTCTCTTGGAAGTTCCGTAAAGCCCAATATGTGTTATAGCCAAACTTGCCATCAATTTTACTTTTATAAAATCCTAAGTATTGTAGCCTTGCTTGCAGTTCAATTACATCATCTCCATAAGCACCACGAGAAATCTGTTGCTCGGTAAATGCAATGGCGTCATTTTGCGGAATAGCAAATATACTAATCCCCAACATCAAAGCAAAAATTAAGCTTCCTAAGCGCATGATTATCACTCCTTTTTTCATAGCTTGAAACAAACAACTGATTTTATACATATCAATTTTGCCTCGGCAAAATTGCGTCTGGAATCGGCTTTGTGCTTAGGCCTCCGTGACGCAAGTCAGTACCACCTATAGAAGAGGAAGATTCCTGTAGCAGACGCTTTGCTTTCGCTACGAAAACATTTGTAGCTGACGTTTCACTTTCGCTACGAAAACATTTGTAGCTGACGTTTCACTTTCGCTACGAAAACATTTGCTGAAAGAAGTTGAAAAATAGAAAAGCGCAGAAATCTTTTTTAGATTTCTACGCTTTATATTTTTTTATGCATATGCAAATGTTGCACAAGGTGATAATGAGCAAGCTTGACTTTTCTTAGCCCAAACCACCACAAAAATAGCATAAACGGTATCATTAAATATACCCAATACCCTTTGAATGATAAAATTGTATTATAAAGAATGTGTAATACTACCGGTGCACAAAGCGCCATAGCAATCATTTCTGTCGTCTTTGCGTGTTTCGAAAACTTGGCACGTCCATAATAATAACCCATTACAACGCCAAACAATGCATGACTTGATACAGGTAATAACGCTCGCATAAATGCCGTATCTAAACCGAACGAAAATAAGTAGAGAACATTTTCAATCGTGGCAAAACCAAGAGATACACTTGCACCATAGAGTATGCCATCATACGGATCATCAAATTCTACATGATTGTAGATTGCGATTAAAAGAACAAACCATTTAAAAAATTCTTCAACGACACTAGAAAAAACTACATCTTGTAGATAAAGAGATCGAAAAATCCCTTCCTCTGTTAAAACATATTGTAAAAACAAGATTGGGAACGTTAAAAATGCGCCATACAAAAACGTTTGAAGTAAGGTTCTTCTTGGCTCCGTTGCCATCTGATTGCGCAAATAGAAGTAACTAAAAAGCGCTAGACCGGGAGCAATGGCAGCTGATAATAAAATGATCATGTTGCCGGCTCCTTTCAAAAATCAATTTCGCCTTGACATAATTATGATCAAATTTTAAATTATGTTAGCACAATTCAAAATCTGTGACATCATCTTGAGGCTTTAGACCAACATAAAGTTGGTTAATTTGGCGTTTTCCTAGGATGAATTTCTTAGCCCAAGTTCTCAGTCAATTAGTGGAGACCACTGAAAAAAATACATTCACATATTTTAGGTGGAAAACTTCTGTAGTATTAAGCTTTCGTTTTCAACAAAAAATAGCTATTGAATAAACATAAACTGCTATTATTATACCATGTAATGACATAAAACTTTTTAAAAGGAGACATTATTTTTTATGAAAAAAACAATTTTATTAATTCATACCGGTGGAACAATATCTATGGCGATGACGGATGAAGGTGCCGTTATACCTAACAAGGAAAATCCTTTAATGAAGGAAAGCAACAAACTCGACACGCTTGCCACAATTATTGAAATGGAGGCTTTTAACCTCCCATCGCCACATATTACGCCAAAAGAAATGCTTAAGTTACGTAACCTCATTATCGAAAAAGTTTCAGAGGAGCAAATTGATGGCATTGTCATCACCCATGGTACCGATACATTAGAAGAAACAGCCTATTTTTTAGAATTAACAACTGATTTATCAATTCCTATTGTGCTAACTGGTGCAATGCGCTCCTCCAATGAACTAGGTGCAGATGGAATTTACAATTTAGTGGAAGCTGTTCGAGTAGCTGTTGATCAGGAAGCACGTGAAAAAGGTGTGCTAGTTGTGATGAATGACGAAGTTCATCTTGCCGTAAATACAACCAAAACAAGCACCAGCTCTGTAAATACATTCCAATCACCGCAATATGGACCAATTGGACTTATTACAAAAACACGTATTTTATTCCATCATGCACCCATTCGCCGTCAATATGTAGATATTCATGCATTATCAAAACGCGTAGCCATGTTAAAAGTTTATGCTGGCATGGAGGTTGATTTACTTGAAGTAGTGCTCGCATGCAAATATGATGGTGTCGTTTTAGAAGGACTCGGACAAGGCAATGTTCCTCCATCAGTTGTTAAAGGCATCGAAAGCTTAATAGAACGAGGAATTCCTGTTGTATTAGTCTCTCGTTGCTTTAATGGTATTGCCGAGGGCGTATATGGCTACGTAGGTGGTGGTAAAATGCTCGAAGACTTAGGAGCCATATTTGCAACTGGTATTAATGGTCAAAAAGCGCGATTAAAATTATTAATTGGACTTAACAAAACAGGAACTCCTCTTGATTTAAAGGAATTTTTCATGTAAAGCTAATGTATTCAATCTTCACTTTAACTTATGCATTTTCAACTTGCTTATAATAACTTAAGATATTATGTAAACGTTCGATTGCTAACTCAAAATCTGGCTGTATAACAGAAAGCTGTATAAAATTTCTTCGTCGTAAATATTGGCTATCTGCATGAACATATAACCCATTTAACTTTAAATCGCTCTGTAGATTTGCCAAAGCTTTAGGAAGTTGTAAAGTAATTAACATCGGATATTGTCTAGTTGAAACTTGATAGTGCATAAATGGTAGCTGCAGCAATGTATTAAAGCGTTGCTGTAGCTGTCCATATCTTTCTGGATATGCTTGTAATGCTGTTTCAACATTTGCTACAAGTACTGCTGGTAACGTAAATGGAATCGCACCTTGCTGGTAATTAGCTAAATCGAGATAAGCTGGTAATGTTGTTGAAGATTTAACAATGTTTTGCGAAAACACGAAAGCCAAGCCACTAAGCGCACCAATAGCTTTTCCACTTACCGCAGTTGCTAAGTAACAATCTTCTAAAGTAAATGGCATTGCTCCGAACGAACTAATGCAATCAACGCAAAGCTTTGTATCATAACGTTTAGTCAGCTGTAAAATCCCCTTTAAGTCGTTGCAAGTACCAGTCGACGTTTCTCCATGTACTACAAGAAGCCATTGATAAGATCCCTTTTGTAAATAAGACTCCAAAATATGTATAGCAAACGTACTGCCCCAATCTTGTTCAACCACGTCAAAATCCAATGCCCATCTCTCAGCTTGCTTCCGAAGACGTTCTCCAAATTCACCATTTATTAAAATAAGTCCACGTCCTAATTGTTGAGCCTTCAATTGGCCTAGCATCACCTCATTAGCCAATGTCCCAGTTCCTACAATCGTAGCTACATGTTCTGCCCCTGATAATTGAAGCAACTTATTTCTCATTTGCTCAAATAGCGATTGAAAGCCCAACGAACGATGAGAAAGCTCAGAATAATTAAATGGTTCGTTTTGTTTCACTGGCCCTGGATAAAATGTATGGCACTCCTTCGCGAGTCTTTGCTGCAAAGACTTTTCAAATTGCTGTCTTGTTAATACCATGGGTAAAAATAAAGCATCCTCTGTCCCTGTTGCAGGTGCAAATTGGGTAAAACCCATTTGCTTGTAAAGTTTCTCTTCACGAGTAGTCCCTGAGATTACGGCTGCCGAATAACCTTTTTCGTATGCAAAAGCAGTTAATGCCTGTGTCAATTTCAGTAGTACTCTTCCTGTTCGATATGCCTTCTTCACAGCAAGCAATCGAATTTCACATAGCTTAGTACTAATCTCCTTTGATAAATACTGCTCAACCTTTCCTATCTTTTCATCAATTGAAAACGGTCTCTGATCTCTAAAGGCAAGCATCCCTATAAGTTCTAATTCTTTATAAACAACGATATACGTATTTTCATGATGAAATCGGTCCATTTTTTTTCTAGTGGAATTAGGTTGATGCTGTGGAATTTCTTCGACAAAGGTTTCATAATTTAATCGTGCAATTTCCTCAAACTCCGCTTCCGTATGTGCAATTTTACACCAATACATATAATCACTTCCTTCTCCCTAAAGCTTCGTTAATATTCGACATATGCTTCCAAATCATAAAGATTATTGCTACTAGTATTGGTATGTATAACTGTAATTGGTCGGTATAAACAATCGCTCCAACATATAATACAAAGCCACCTAACATACTAAGTGTTAAACTTCTCGTTACACTAAGCGTAATAGCTGCCCCTACAACCATCATTAAAAATAAGCTTGGTGACAATGCCAGACCTACACCTATAAAAGTTGCTACCCCTTTTCCCCCTTTAAATTTAAGCCAAAATGGAAACAAATGACCAAGCATAACGAAACAAGCACCTAGAACTATTTCCCATTCTTCAAAATGCCATAAATGTCCTATACCAACAACAAGCACACCCTTTAAAGAATCCCCTAAAAAGGTCCATATAAATGCAGCTTTCCCAATAACACTGCCAGCATTTCGAGCTCCTAAGTTTCTACTCTTTTGTTCCTGTAAATTAACACCATACGCTTTTCCAACGAAATATGCCGTCATAAAGTTCCCAACGATATAACTAATTATCCAGTATAAACCAAGCATTCTTTCACACCTTTTTAATTAACTTCGATGAAATTTTGTCTCATTACCATTACATGGGTTAGATTTCCGATCCTACTGGGCACTTTTCTGTGGCATCCGATGAGTTGCGTATGCTCTTCAATCCGTCGCTTCGACCTCTTTCCGTCGCTTCGTCTCTTTCATCCGTCGCCATGACCCTTCTTTCCGTCGCTTCAGCTCTTTTATCCGTCGCTCTGGCTCTTCTTTCCGTCGCTTCGAGCTCTTTCCGTCGCCATGACCCTTCTTTCCGTCGCTCTGGCTCTTCTTTCCGTCGCTTCAACCTCTTTCCGTCGCTTGGGCTCTTTTATCCGTCGTCATGACCCTTCTTTCCGTCGCTCTGGCTCTCCTATCCGTCACCCTGGACCTTCTTTCCGTCGCTTCGACCACTTTCCGTCGCTTGGGCTCTTTTTTCCGTCGTCATGACCCTTCTTTCCGTCGCTCTGGCTCTTCTATCCGTCGTCATGATCCTTCTTTCCGTCGCTCTGGCTCTTCTATCCGTCGCTTCGAGCTCTTTCCGTCGCTTGGGCTCTTTCCGTCGCTTGGGCTCTTTTTTCCGTCGTCATGACCCTTCTTTCCGTCGCTCTGGCTCTTCAATCCGTCGCTTCGACCTCTTTCCGTCGCTTGGGCTCTTTTTTCCGTCGTCATGACCCTTCTTTCCGTCGCTTTCTCTCTTCTATCCAACGTCTTAAAAAAAGCTGTATAAGCTTACAGGCCTATACAGCTTCTATTGCTATTTTGCTCTTTTTGCAATTGTCTTTGCAATACAATCACCATGGAAACGGCCATTTTCAATAAAAATTTCATTGGCATTATTTCCAGCTGCAATAACTCCAGCAATGAATAATCCTTCCACATTTGTTTCCATCGTTTCTGCATTAAAGAAAGGACGACCCGTTTCATAATCAATTGAGACACCCATTGCTCGAATAAATGAATGATCTGGATGATAGCCTGTCATCGCAAAAACAAAATCATTTTTTAAAGTTTTTTTGCTACCATCAATTTCTACTACGACCTCATGCTCACGGATTTCCAGTATATTTGTATTGAAATACATTTGGGCTTCTCCATTTCGTACTACTCCTTCAAATTCTGGTAAAACCCATGGCTTGATGCTAGGTGAATACTCACTACCACGATAGGCAACCGTGACGCGAGCCCCAGCCTTATTCAACTCAAGCGCCGCATCCACTGCCGAATTTTTTCCACCTATTACAAGAACATCAGTATCAAAAAATTCATGCCCCTCTTTAAAGTAATGGAAGACTTTCGGCAATTTCTCACCTGGAATGTGTAAATAATTTGGATGGTCATAATAGCCTGTGGCGATTACAACATAAGGTGTTGTATAAACCTCTTTATTTGTCGTTACTGTAAACTCCGCTCCATTTTTTACAACGCTATTTACTTTCTCGAAGCGGTTTACTTGAATATCCTTCAAACGCACAACTTCTCGATAATAAACTAGTGCTTGATTTCGCTTAGGTTTACGTCCTTCAATGATAAAAGGCACATCACCAATAGCTAAACGTTCACTCGTGCTAAAAAAAGTTTGATGCGTAGGATAATTGTAAATCGCATTTACGATATTTCCTTTTTCAATTACAATCGGCTTTAATCCAATATTTTGCAAGGCTATTGCCGCCGCTAAACCACATGGACCTCCGCCAACAATAATTGCATCTGCTTGCTGCATTTCTTGACACTCCTATCAACTTTGTATCAGCGATTTGCTAATACTCGAATAAATCCTTATCGCTCCATTATACGCCTTCTATCGAGTTTTGGTTGTTTATTTACCCGAAATTTCAATGTCAATAATATGACATTGTGGCCTCGCACCAAGTCGGAAAGGTAACAATGTCGTACCATAACCGTTACTTACTAAAGTCATCACACCCTCACGCTCTCGATACGATCCATTTGGATGCACACCGTATGGGCCAATTCTAATTTGACCTCCGTGTAAATGCCCACCAATCATTAAATCTGCTCTAAATTTTGCACGAACTCTTGCGAAAACACCTGGGTTATGTGAAATAAAGACAACCAAGTCTTTCTCTCCTACCTTTGCAAATGCTTCATCAAAGCTATATTTCATTGTAGACGTATCTTCAATTGCACTTAGCCAAAAGCGGTTTTTTTTAGGCAGTAATACAGCATCGTTGGCTACGATCTGAACACCATGCTCCTGTAAAATACCTTGTAGCCGCTCCTCTCCTACTTCTCTGTCATTATTTCCCCATACAAAATAAGTCGGACCTAAAGGAGTCAATAATTTTAAATTGTCATGAATACGCTCAATAGGGGTGCGTCCATCCGCAAAATCTCCACCAATAATAACCGCATCAAATTGGCCATCTAACTGCTCAATCATCTGGTGATTAATTTTTCGTAAATGTGTATCCGAAATAAAAAACAATCTAATCTTTTCCCGCTCACCCTTTAATAGCAATTGATGATGTAAAACATTGTTCTCATGTGCCACCTTTAACATATAAAGCAGGAACGCGATGACTACTAAAACGAATAGTCCAATATAAATCATTCCTTAACATCTCCTTATGAAAGCAAAAAGACGATTCGTTATAATGAAGAATCGCCTTTTCACTAATTCAGACGTACGCCTCAACTTTATTTGTTGTTGACGTTTGTCCTTTATTTTATACTAGAAAAACATCATTGCCAAAGAATGACACCTGCTTTTCTTATGGTAGTTTAATAACTTGCCCAACCATTACATCATTTGAAGACATACCGTTTGCTGCACGGATTTTCGCTAGGGTTGCTTCACTTCCATCACCGTAGTGATTCAATGCAATACGATATAGATTATCATTTGCCTTTACAGTATGGGTACTTGCTTTTGCAGTTTGTTTCTCTTGTTCTGCTTTACGTGCTTCCTCGGCTTTGCGTGCTTGCTCAGCTTTTTTCGCTTCTTCTGCTTTCCTTGCCGCTTCAGCTTGTGCTATTCTAGCTTGCTCAGCTTTTTTAGCTTCTTCTGCTTTTCTAGCTTCTTCAGCTTTTCTAGCTTCTTCAGCCTTTTTAGCCTCTTCAGCTGCCTTTTTTTCAGCTGCTAATTTCTCAGCATCTTTCTTAGACTGATCTTTAGCTTTGTCTTCTTTTTCAGCTTTGTCTTTGTTTGCTTTATCGTCTTCTTTGTTTTTGTCAGCTACTTCAGCTTTATTTCCAGACTTATCAATTTCTACAATTGTATCCGTAGAATTTTTTTCAGCCTCTTCAATTGTTTCACCTGGTTCATAGAATTTCAAAAAATAGATTAATATTGATAATGGAATTAAGATAAAGATGACAAAAAGAATCGTCATTAATGGCGTTTTTCGTTTTGTCTTTTTCGGCTTATTATTATTGCCCCCATTTTTATTCATTCTTGAAACTCTAGATAAATCTTGCTGCTCTGTTTGCTCTTCTACAAAAGATTGACGATGCTCTTCGATTTTATCGCGATAATCTTCTTTACTCATTCGCCTTTCCTCCAACCTTACTACGCTTTCTATCATTCTATTATGACGAATTTTGCGCAAAAAGTAAATGACCGTCAGTTATAGTCTAAAAGCCCATTAAAAGTTGCTTTAATCGACTTTTCCATGGGATCATTTCTATTTTCTTCTCTTCCTTCAAGCGTGCTTTATTGATTTCATCATAATTGATTCCACAATTTTCACAACAGTTTTCCGGTTTTTTCAACAATTCTTGCCCAAAATACCCGACTAGCTGCTTGCGAATACAGTCTTTTGTCTGAGTAATTTTTTGCATTTCATTGACCGCACGGTATTTTTCCAATGCCAAATGATTTAGTCGTACTTTAACTTGTTCCATCGTTTCTTGTTGTAACCAATAATCAAGTACACGAAAAGCGGTCTCACTCAACTCTCCGTTTTTCAGCATTTGAGAGGGTTGTATTTGCTGATTTAGTAGTTCCTGATATCGATCGACATGACCAGATGTTGGCAAATCGCCTGTTACAACAAATTTTGCAAGTTCTACGTCATCATCACAATAAAGTAAAATTGCAAGCGCCGGGTGACCATCACGCCCCGCTCGACCAATCTCCTGCATATAATTTTCTACATTGGCAGGCATCGTTTCATGAATGACCTGACGAATATCCGACTTATTGATCCCCATCCCAAACGCATTTGTTGCCACAATCCAGTCGAGTTCCCCGTCAATAAATTGTTGCTGAATAAACTGGCGATCCTCAGCACCAAAGCCTGCATGATAAGCAGCCGCTCGTATACCTGCCTGGATTAGTACCTCACTATATTGTTCAGCACGCTTTCGCGAGGACATATATAAAATACCTGGTCCTGCTGTCTCTTTTATATGCTGTATAATCCAGTGTACTTTATCTTCCCTATCCTCAAATACAACACGGCCGAGATGAATATTAGATC
The DNA here is from genome assembly GCF_054062295.1 of Lysinibacillus sp. TE18511. Taxonomy (NCBI): domain Bacteria; kingdom Bacillati; phylum Bacillota; class Bacilli; order Caryophanales; family Bacillaceae; genus Lysinibacillus; species Lysinibacillus sp. TE18511. The sequence continues at coordinate 13,157 of NZ_JBSSFD010000008.1, read as the reverse complement.
GATCCACATTATATAAAAACTCAAAAGGTGAATCTAGCGACAATGTATCCCGTATATCATTGACTACTTTATTCGTCGCAGTCGCTGATAAAGCTAAAACAGGTGGACGATTTGCTTGTGAAAACCACTGCCCAATTCGTAAATAATCTGGTCGAAAATCAAAGCCCCACTGAGAAATACAGTGTGCCTCATCCACAACAATAAGACCTAACTGCATTTGTGAAAGCTTGTCCTGAACTTGTTGTTGCAATAGCATTTCTGGTGACGTAAAAATAAAACGAAACTGCTCTAAAAAATGTAATACATATCGTTTCTCACTTACGGTTAAAAATGAATTTAAAGCAACTACCCTCTTTTCACCAAAGCGTTTTAACTCCTCTACCTGATCCTGCATTAGCGAAAGCAGTGGAGAAACAATTAATACCGGCTTATGCAAGATATACCCTGGCAATTGATAACAAAGTGATTTACCCATTCCTGTCGGTAATAGAGCAATAACATCTTTTCCTTCTAGGATTGATTCAATAACCTCTTTTTGCCCTGGACGAAAAGCTGTATAACCAAATTGCTTTGCCAATATTTGTTCAAGTTCCATTTATACTTCTCCTTTCGCGAGGACAAGCTTTAACTGGAAATAACTCATACCTTCAACCACTTCATGCAATGTTTTTAATTTTTTTGTTTGATATTGTTTCGATGCCTGCCAAACTTTTTCCGCTTCCTTATAAGAGACGAATGGACCAATCGAAAAGTTTGGTTCATACATGGCTAATTCTACTAAATGATCCTCAATGGTACTTTGTTTTAGCTTTCTTATTTGCATAATCTGTTCAAGCGAATAGCCCTGCTCATATAAATACGCTGTTTGCTGAGCTGAATCGGTTAATAACGCCTTTACTCTTAGTTCCTCTGCTATGTTTCCAAGTAACGGATAATCAGTTGTTTGATGGACTTCATTTAAAAATACATGCAGCAATTCTATAAACGCTAATTGACAATCTAAAACTGCTTCCTTTCGTTCACTAGCAAGTTGCTGCCATGTCCATCCTGGTAAACCATAGCCACTCAATCGATAGAGGACAAGCTGTTTGTTGGCTTCAGATAAAGATAACTCAGAAAGCACGCTTTCGCATTCCTCCAGTAATTGCTGCTGTAAATGCCCATCTTGATAATTATGTTCAAGTAAAAATGTACGAACCCAAGACTGAATATTCGTATCCCTACTTATTGGAGAAAAGGAACGTATTCCAGCACTCTGATAGGATAAACTTTGTACAATTAATGACAATCTCGCAAAAAATATATGTTCATTTCCCCTATAGTGCCACCCATCAAATAAAAAATCAGGTGTTTGCTCCGCTCGCTGTAAACCTAGCTTTTTCATGGAATAGTGACCAGATTCTTGTATTATTAACCAACTATTCTGCGAAAATGAGGATACGGCTTCATCAAATGTCGCTCGCGGTAACTTAGGTAATAGCCCGAAATAATTATGTAGCTGAAATAACCCAATGTCTTGAATCGTCTGGCCTGAACGCTTTCCTCTCAATACATGATAGGCTGCAGAAATCGATCGTTCGTTATTGAGTTTTTGAAAGATTTGCAATAAAATTTGATGAAACATAGACGCAAATTCCTCCAATTTAATAGTATTTATGTTGAAATGTAAGATAAACATCTTTAAAATGAGTATGAAGCTTTGTAGGAACATGTAAAGGAGAGATAAAAAAAAATGGCTAAATTCACAATTGTTGATAAAGATACATGCATCGCTTGTGGCGCTTGCGGAGCCGCAGCCCCAGATATTTATGATTATGATGATGAAGGTATTGCCTTCGTTATTTTAGATGATAACATGGGAACTGCTGAAGTTCCAGAAGATCTATTAGAAGACATGCAAGATGCTTTCGAAGGCTGCCCAACTGACTCAATCAAAGTAGCAGATGAAACTTTTGATGGCGACTCATTAAAATTCGAATAGTTTATAACTCTATTCGTACCCTGAAGGCATCCTTAACTGGGTGCCTTCTTACTTAATTAGAATCTTCACGTTGAAACACAAAAGAAACGCAACACTTAAATTTAGTTGATTATATGGTTGATTTCCCTACTCAGAATATATATAAACTCTATTGGAGGAATGAATGATAATGTTTAATCAATTAGAAACAAATCATAGTTTATATGATATTGACGAAGTCCAGATGAATCAATTTAAAAATCTTGCAGCAAAATGGCAATCTATTTTCCCTAATTATCAATTTAAGTGTATGAATGCATTAGATTCTTGGGCTGTTATTTTAAATTGCTGGTTCTTTTTAAAATCACATCAAAAAGATAGTCTTTTTTTAAATTCTTCAAAGGCAATGCACTATTCAATTAACATTTTTTTAATAGAAGAGCTCAAAAAGATTCAAATTATTCATAAAATTATCGAGAGAAATGATGACGATTTATTCTACTTCGTCGCTTTCCAACTAGGCAATGATATTGACCTCTGGGCCTATAACATATTCGGTCAAAATGATGCTGCAGATCTTATTGAACAAATAATCCAGCAACCCTATTTTCTAGCGCATTTGAATGATGATCTTCTATCTAGTGACAAAACATTTCATAAAGTTCAAACAAGAGCCATCAAAATTATGGCACAGGCTATTCGTACGCAAAACTGCTTTATGATTGCAGTACACAGCGCGGTCTACAATGCCTTAGATATGTATGAGGTAGCACAAATTTAAATACATCTATTGGATTCGTCTCTAAGTAAGTGGAGATGAATTTTTTTTGTGCCTATCCTAGTAACGTCGGACACTCTTTTTTATCTTATTATTGCATCCATTATTTATGTATGATAAGATTTTAGTAGTTGGTACTAATAACAGATATTATTTCATAAAGGGGTTCTTATAAATGATGGATAATTTATTACAATTAAAAGATAAGAATATTGTTGTAATGGGTGTGGCAAACGACCGAAGTATTGCTTGGGGTATCGCAAAACGTTTATTTGACGTAGGTGCAAATGTCATTTTCACATATCGTCAAGAACGTTCATTAAAAAAATTACAAAAACAATTAGAAAATATCGGACAATCTGATTCACTAATCGTACAATGTGACGTCAATAGCGACGAAAGCACAAAAGCAGCCTTCAATGAAATCGGTACAAAAGTAGGCGTGATTCATGGTATTGTGCACTCTGTAGCATTTGCCAATGCTGAGGATTTACACAATCGCTTCTTAGATACAACTCGTGACGGCTATGCATTTGCACAAGATACTAGTGCATATTCTCTTATTTCAGCAGCGAAAGCCGCACATCCTTATATGACTGAAGGCGGTTCTATCGTGACAATGAGTTACTTAGGAGCAGAACGTGTGCTTGATGGCTACAACGTCATGGGCGTAGCGAAAGCTGCATTAGAGGCTTCTATGCGCTACCTTGCTGCAGATATTGGTAAAGATAATATTCGTGTCAATGCGATCTCAGCAGGAGCGATTCGCACACTTGCTGCAAAAGGAGTTCCTTCCTTTAACACAATTTTACACAAAATCGAGGAAACAGCTCCATTAAAACGTAATGTTCAACAAGACGAAGTAGCAGATATGACAATTGTGATGCTATCTCACCTATCTCGTGGTGTGACAGGTGAAACAATTTACATCGACGCTGGCTACAATATTATGGGTTAACTACAAAGAAGCATGGAAGATCATCATTGATCTCTCATGCTTCTTCGTCTTCATACTGATTGTCACATCCGTTATTTTAGTTTCTTTGGAGCTGGGTAATCAAAGCCCTTTGTATCCACTTCCACCTTTTTCATTTGCTGATCTTCTACTGGTTTATCTGAACCATCTCGTTCAGCAGCAACAATAGCATCTACTGTTTCCATCCCCTCGATTACTTTCCCAAAGGCAGCATATTGGCCATCAAGATGTGATGCTTCCTCTACCATAATGAAAAACTGGGATCCCGCAGAGTTCTGATCATTCGAACGGGCCATTGAGATGACACCGCGTTCATGCTTCAGATCATTTTTAAAACCATTTGAAGAAAACTCACCTTCAATCGAATAGTCTGGACCACCTGTACCATTACCTGAAGGATCTCCACCTTGAATCATAAAATCAGGGATAACCCGATGGAAAATAAGACCATCATAAAAACCTTCTTCCACTAAGGAAATAAAATTAGCAACCGTATTCGGCGCTGCAGAAGGCTCTAATTCAATAACGATTTTTTCTCCATTGTTCATCGTGATCGTCACTATTGGATTTTCCTTCACATTTGATGAATAATCCACTTTTTCTTCTGATTCCTTTTCCTTATTTCCCTCTGATTGCCCACTTTCTTTAGCTGCTCCACAGCCTGTCAAAACAAAGGCTACAGCTAGCAAAGCAAAGACAAATGAAAATCCTTTATAACGCGTGAACATATTCTTTCAACTCCTCTTTATAACCATTCTACTCATTATAAGACTATCAAACAGTTTACGACAAATCATTCTTCTTAATGCCCCGCTGTAATACGTTGTTTGGCAATAATACCCTTTAATAAAAATGACAGTAAGCATGCAACGACTAACAATACAGTAATCATCGCAATAACGCCTCCCCAGCCGTAATGCATCCAGAATATTCCCCCTATTGTTCCTCCAACACTTGAACCAAAATAATAGAAAAATAAATAGAGAGAAGATGCTTGTGCCTTATCATGAGTGGCTCGTTTACTCACCCAGCCACTAGCAATCGAGTGCGCCGCAAAGAAACCAAAAGTAAAGATTGTAATCCCTATAATTTTCAAACTAAGTAGCCCGATTAATGTAAGTATTGCCCCTGTTAACATGATAGCAATGGACAATAACAACATTTTTTGGCGGCCATATTGATCCGCTAGACTACCAAACCAAGCGGAGCTAAAAGTACCTACTAAGTAAATAACAAAAATCCAACCAACAATTGTGGCACTTAAATTATAAGGTGGTGCCATTAATTTAAAGCCAATGTAGTTATAAAGAGTCACAAAGCTTCCCATTAATACAAAGCCAATACCAAAAAGACATAGCATGGATGGGTCCTTTACATGTTGGATAAGTGATGTCGTCAATGCTTTTATTTGCAATGGACGTGCTGTAAAATGCTTAGAGTTAGGTAGCATCCAGATAAATAACACACTAATCAAAAGACTGATGACACCGAGGACAATCATCCCCACTTGCCACGTGTAAAGATCTGTTAGTGTCCCTATGATAACTCGTCCACTAAGCCCCCCAACCGAATTACCACTTATGTACAAGCCCATCGCTATACCTAAACTAGAAGGATGCATTTCCTCCCCTAAATAAGCCATTGCAATTGCTGGCAAGCCGGCAAAGACAACTCCCTGTATCACACGCAACACTAAAATCGTTTCAAAATTAGGAGAAAAGGCAAGTGCAAGTGTAAGAATAGATGCCGCAAAAATAGAAATCGTCATCAAAGATTTCCTACCCCATGCCTCTGATAAGGAGCCAACAATAATCATACTGATCGATAGCGCAAAGGTTGTCACAGAAAGCGATAAACTCGCAACGGCTGGTGAAACATGAAACTCCTTTGCAAATGTTGGTAGCAGCGGTTGTGTCACATATAAGTTTGCGAAAGTTATAAAGCCTGCTAAAAATAAAGCCCAATTAGCTTTATTAAAGGCCTTAGTCCCTCTTTGAATAGTATCCATTTCTCTCTCCTTACGTACAGGCAGTTTTACTTATTCTAATACAATTTTTTTAAACAAACGATAGGTTAAGAGCCAATACTTCGTTTTCCTTTCAAAGATTCTTCAAAGAATCAACACCTCACCTTATTCAATAACAGTTTTCTACAGTTTACTTAAATATTGGGCTCATCACCATAACGTGTGGTTGATTTCCGTTCCGACTGGGCGCTTTCCTGGGGGCGTCCGATGAGCCGCTTCACTCGCGTTGCTCGCTCCAGGGTCTCATTTGTGACGCTGATCCCCAAGGAGTCGCCCAGTCTCCACTCCAATCAACTTATATACAAGGCATACGTCTTAACAAATGTCACCCACAACTTTTGGTGATGAGCCAAATATTGTCACATTATTTTTAAGGAAATTTAAAATTAAATCTATTTTGAATTGGCAGTTATTATGATACAGTGAAAGTAATCATCTAGAAATCATTGGTAATACGAACTCCGATGACCATACTATTTTCGTTGCACAGACTTGGAGGAATTTCCATGAAGATTATCGAGGCATTAACTGAATGTCTACGGAGTTGCCATCAATGCTTTCTCATTTCCAATCCGTGAAAATGGTAAAGTCGTAGGTACCCTAGCATTTGGACTGCCAACGAATGAACAGGCACAGCTCGTTCAAGATTTCAGTGAAATTATTGAAGAGTTAACCGTTCTGAGTCGTGAAATGAAAGGCTTTATGCATAATTCCTTAAAATAATAACGAGGTGAAAAATATTGCAAATTACAATTGATCAGCAATTGTCTTTACGTATTGTAACATTAGAAGATGCCAAAACAGTTTTTGCATTAACAGATGCATCACGAGCCTATTTACGCGAATGGTTGCCGTGGCTAGATATTACAAGAGAAGTAGCTGACACAACGGCTTATATTGAAGGTTGTATAAAAGGACATGAAGCTAGAAGCAGCCTTTCTCTTGTCATCATTTTTCAAAACGAAATCGTTGGGATTGCGGGCTTCAATGTTATAAACTATAGCAATAAAATTGCTGCTATTGGCTATTGGCTCAGTGAAGGAGCTCAAGGACATGGTATTATGACGAGGACCGTACAGGCTTTATTGCACTATGCTTTTGAAGAGTTACAGCTCAATAAAGTCGAAATTCGTGCTGCTGAGGGCAACACAAAAAGCCGGGCCATCCCTGAACGACTAGGCTTTACAAAAGAAGGCACGATTCGTGAAGCAGAATGGCTTTACGATCATTTTGTTGACCATGCTGCATACGGCATACTCGCTAGTGAGTGGAAACAAATTAATGAGGACTTTTCTTGCTCTTAACCGATAAATAGCCACCTGATGACACTCATCAGGTGGCTATTGTTATTATTGTTCAACTGTTTCTTTAATCTCTTTTTGTGTTTTATCAGCTGTAACGGGTTCTTGCTTTTTTTCTAAGCCAGCCGCTATTTGCTCTAGCTCAGGGCGCAATGTATGCTTACCTGCATAGCTTTCAATTAGTTCTTTAACGTCAATGCCCGAAGTTTCCTTCAATGATTCTTGTAATGTTGACATTAAATTAGTTGCGTAAGCGGTTACTTTATTGGCACCGCCGCTTCCTTCTCCTCCACCAGTATCGACAACCGTAATCTTATCGATATTGCCAAGTGGACTCGCTAGCTCTTTCGCATATTCTGGCATCATACGTACAATCATATCAAGGACAGCTGCTTGACCATAGTATTCGAAGGCTTCTGCAATTTTTCGTTTCGCCTCTGCTTCCGCAAGACCACGAAGGCGAATAATATCTGCATCTGTTTCCCCTTTGGCACGATCAGCATCTGCTTTAGCAAGACCATCCAAACGAATTTTTTCCGCTTCAGCTTGTGCCAATGATTCAATACGATATTTCTCCGCATCTGCCTGCGCAAGTTCACGCATTTTGGCCGCTGCTGCATTTTGCTCGACAGCGTAACGATCAGCGTCAGCCTTTTTCTTAACTTCTGAATCGTATTGCTTCTCACGACGTAAAATCTCTTTTTCTTCTAACTCTATTTGCTTTTGACGTTCAATAATACGAATTTGCATTTCCTGTTCGGTTACTTCCTGCTTTGCACGAGCCGTTTCTAACTCATACGCTTGGTCTGCACGCGCTTTTGCGATGTCTTGTTCACGACGGAATTCAGCCACTTTTAACTGATTTTCTTTTTCCGCTTCTGCAATTTCTGTTGCACGTTCAAGCTCAGCCTTTTGTGCTTCCTTCGATGCTTCAGCACGCTTAATACGTGTTTCTTTTTCAGCGTCAGCAGTTGCGATATCTGCGTCACGTTTAACTTGTGCAATTCGTGGCTTACCAAGCGATTCTAAGTAGCCATTTTTATCGCGTACATCTTTAATCGTAAAGGAAACGATTGTCAGACCCATCTTCGCCAAATCTTGAGATGCAACACGTTGTACTTCTTGAGAGAATTTATCCCGATTTTTATAAATTTCTTCAACCGTCATTGAACCTAAGATCGAACGCAAATGACCTTCTAACACTTCACGCGCTTCATTTTCACGGTCTTCCTTTGGCTTTCCTAAAAACTGCTCTGCTGCCGTTGCAATTTCTGAAATAGAACCACCAACTTTTATGATAGCGGTTCCATCTGCCATCACTGGTACACCTTGTTCTGTATACACTTCAGGTGTTGTCACATCAAGCTTACTAGACAATAAGCTTAATGGCTGCGCTTGCTGAAAAATTGGGAATACGAATGTCCCGCCACCACGAATAATTTTTATGCGATTTCCTGACTCATCTTTATGTACATTTTTTGAGCCAAGATAGCTACCTGTCACAATAAGTGCCTCATCAGGACCCGCTGTTTTATACTTTGTCACATACAGTGCAACTAGTGCGATTAATATAAAAGCTACAATCCCTATAACAATTAAAATCTCCATTGGCATATAAGTATCTCTCCTTTATAAAAATTTCTTCTCATAGGGTCTTACAAAAAGTGTTCCTTCCTTTACTTCCACAATAAGTACTGTCGTATCATAATCGATAGCCTCATTGTCAAAGCCTGTTGCTCGCTTGGAAATCATCCCACTTGTCGTTTCAATCACAACTTCTCCAAAACCGTCACTTGGGATTGGGACGATTACCTTTCCAAGCTGACCCCCAAGTGATTCTTCCGTATAAGCTAAAGAAACATCGGCCGATCTTAGTGGGACAAGAACAAACAAATAAAATAGTGCACTTAAAATAGCTCCGATGATACTAGCAGCAATGATATTCCAAACGCTAGGGAATAAGGCTAACTTTTCTAAAATAAATCCTGCTGCTGACATCAACGTAATGAAAGATAGAATGACACTTGGATTAAAAATCGGCAGCCCTTCTCCAATGCCCTCGACAGCATCGCCAAAAAACATAAATAAGAGCGTTGCAAGGCCAGCGAAAATTAATACCACTAAAAAGATTTGCTCGAGTGAATAGCCAAATAGCGTCAAGTTGTTCACCCCTTTTCATTGTGTTACCTACTATACGATTGTACTCAATAGAAAGTTTCATAATTTTTCATATTTTAAAATTTTTGAATGGGTAGTTATCAATTATGCCTCGGCATCATTGCGTCCGGAATCGGCTTTGTGCTTAGGCCTGCAGATGTTTTTTGTGCGAAAGCGCAGCGGCAGCAACAGATGTTTTTTGTGCGAAAGCGCAGCGGCAGCAACAGATGTTTTTTGTGCGAAAGCGCAGCGGCAGCGGCAGATGTTTTTTGTGCGAAAGCGAAGCGGCAGCGGCAGATGTTTTTTGTGCGAAAGCGCAGCGGCAGCAACATGGTTTTGTCTGTGCGAAAGCGAAGCGAAGCGGCAACAACACGACGTTGGTCACTCAGGCGTTTTCACAGGATGTGAAGCTCTTAGCCTGAGTTCCTCTATTTCAGCGGATGTTTTTTGTACCGAAAGCGTAGCGACAGGTACAGATGTTTGGACACCCGCTAAAATAAGTTAAATTAGTAATTTTCATTCTCTTCAAACAGAACCATGTTACAATAAAATGAATACTGGCAACTAAGGAGATATTGCATGAAGCTTTCAACTATTTTAAACTTTTTTATTCTTGTATTTTTCACCTTACTTTTCGTCAATGATTTTTTCCCGCACACTACACTAGCTGAGATATTGTCTAAACAAATCATCCTTGTTATATTAATCGCTCTTGTCATCATACAAATCGCGTCAGATAAGGGAAAATATAAAAAGCTTTCTAAAAAAGCATATGTTGGCTTAACAGTATATACAGTCGGGCTTTGGATTGTTTTAACATTACTTGGCGGCGAATCGCAATTAGGTTTATCCTATAACAGTCCTTTTTTTTATTTGATCGTGTTGTTACTTGCGCTTGATTTACTACGTGTTTATCGTCAATCAAAGCGTGAACAGTCTGAGGAAAAAGCAAAGCAGGAATAAATACATAGAATTCCTTGTCACTTTATGTCATTCTATCCGTCACTTTGTTTCTACAGGCACAAAGTGACGCTTTCCTACACCCCCTATAAATTGTATCGAAACCCTAAATAGAACCGAAATTAAAAGCATGTCAACGATTGGAATTAATTCAAAGTTCTAATCAGTAGACATGCTTTCTATTGTTTCTAATAAATTTATTGTGGCTTGAATGCATGCACGATCTAAAAGCAATCTGTGATTTTTGTTTCATTTTAAACTACGCAAAATCAAACATAAAATTGAATTGTTTTGGGGCTAGATTAGACTAAAAAAACTAGGCAAGGTAGGATTTTTTTCTTTAACTATAGCAGTAGATTAGTTTAATAAAGGGATTGTATTTTATTAATGGGTGTTTTCTTTAGGATTGTTGTTATTCAACGAACGGTGCATGTTAGTAGAAGAAGGATTAAGGATTATGTAATTAACAGTACTTAGAAAAAGTTGTATATAGTAATTTTATATTTCATTTGATATCTTTTTTAGAATGATACCTTAAAGGATTGAGCAATATGAAACTAATTAAACGATTTATTTTAAACCGTCCTGCAGAAAAGCGACTTGCATATTTTTATGGAATGGTTGCTACGGATGAACAGGTTTGGTTGCTACGCGACAAAAATGACGATTTGTTGCTATTCGAAGACGAAGACGGCTTCCATTTTTACTACCTGTTTGGCCAACTCGAAGCTTTGCTGAAATGGTGGCTGCCAATTTTGATGAGTCATTCGAAGCGTTCAACATGCCACTTGCGAATTTTTTAGACGATTTAGTTGTTGATATTGAAAATGACGGTGGTGCCATATCGATTTTTCCAAACGAAAACGATACAATTATTCAAACTCGTGATGAAATAAAGGAAATGATTCGTGATTTATAATAAGCAGGATACTCCCCGTTAAACGGAGAACCCTATCATAAGCACGTTAAATTCTTTAGTAAAAATTGAATTTCTAATTGAACTGAGCAGTTTAATTCTTAAACCATTATGAGTAAAAACAATAAAGGGGAAACTACTATGACAAAGAAAAATAACGAGTTATCACCAGAACAACGTGAGGAACTACTCAAAACTTTGAAAGCACGTTTTGAAAAAAATATGAATCGCCATAAAGATCTTGAATGGGCTGAAGTACAAGCTAAACTCGAAGCTAATACTGAAAAACTATGGTCGCTCAATGAAATGGAAGGAACTGGCGGAGAACCGGATGTTGTTGGCCATGATCAAAAGACGGGCGAATACATTTTTTATGATTGTTCAGCGGAAAGTCCTAAAGGTCGCAGAAGTGTTTGTTACGACCGTGAAGCACTAGAATCAAGAAAAAAACACAAACCAGAAAATAACGCTATTGATATGGCAACTGCCATGGGCATTGAACTTTTAACGGAGGAACAATACCGTGAGCTGCAGAAACTTGAAAATTTCGATATGAAAACGTCGAGCTGGGTGCAAACACCTGCTAATATTAGAAAACTTGGTGGGGCTATCTTTTGTGATTATCGCTACGACACTGTCTTTGTGTACCACAATGGAGCAGATTCCTACTATGCTGCTAGGGGCTTCCGTGGCTCGCTAAGGGTCTAAATTTTGCATAGACAGATAAATTTGAATGTAGAACAGTTCATCTGGAGAAAGGCTTTCATTCCATATTTAATGTAAGGCTAAGAATACGTTAGTGAGGTATTCAAAATAATGATGAAAATAGTACCCCCTAAGCCTTTTTTCTATAAAGGTGGAGAGAAGGCCGTTTTATTGTTACATTCTATACAACCGTGCTATTGAAAGTGGGGCTAGCTCATAGCTAACCCCACTCAAACCGCATTATATAGGCATTAACAAAGCCTTTAAGATTCTAATACATTTAAAATAGCATCGAGTTCATTAACAGCAAGATCCAGACGTTCCTTTGCCTCGATATTTTGCTGTTTTAATTGACTAAACTCTAACAAATTTTTCTCATGCTTTAATTTGATAGAAGACAAACGCTCAATTCGTGATTCTACCTTTTCAATCGCTTGCTCACAAACTGCTGTCCATAGCTTTTCTGATTGCTGCATTTCTGTTGTTGATGGGTTGTGTTGACGTATAATTCGTGCATATACCGCTTCAATTTGTTCAATTAATTCTGAGTAAAAATGTCGCTCTACACGAGTTGTTTGGAATGTTGGATGCTCTACCTCTTTTGCATATGGGGTAATTTGGCGTAGTAGCTTCCCAGCATTTTCACCGAAACCATGCGATAAATTCAGTACATTCATTAACTGTAATAGTAAACGAATTTCTTCTAGATTAATAAGCTGCGAATCAATGTTTTCCTTTAGCTTCAAGGACTCCAAAAAGCGTCGATCAAAGTGCTCAATTTCACCATTGCGTTGCTCTACTAAATGTTCACTTGCATTGTCTTTTAAGCTTTTAATATAGCGAATTGCGTGGTTTTTTAGCTCTTCTGTTGACAGCAAGTTGTCATTGTCTTGTTGTGGCTTTCCTCGTTGAACATACGCAAATGCATCCATTTTTTTGGGCCATTGTGCTGCTGAGGTTTCTTCTGAGACATTATAGCGTATATAAATTCCGTGCATTCCATATCCTCCAAGTCCATTAAACAAGTATCTCTAAAGACAATAAATCGAATACGCTATTTTTTCAAGTAAAAAACTTTTAAAGATTGAAAATCCTTCTTTTGAACAATAATTCAAAAATTCCGAATAGTCGATACTAATCAGAATTACTCCATTTATTATCATAGAAATTTTACCATTTTACACTATGACAAGCTATGTTTGTACCCTGTTTCGAAATATATTCCATGACTAAATCTATTCCCAATAAAAGGTATCGCTAACAATATTCCGGTTCATCACCAAAACGTGTGGTTGATTTCCGTTCCGACTGGGCGCTTTGTTGCTGTCGCTTCGCTTTCGCACAGATAAAACATTTGCCGCTGACGCTTCGCTTTCGC